>JAKDKQ010000055.1 GCA_030453295.1 Janibacter sp. | reverse complement strand
GTGGCGTTGATGAAGATGCGGTGGATCTGGGTCTCGCTCATGACTCGTCCTCTTCCAGTGCTCGCTTCAGATCGAGCAGCGCGGACACCCGCGCCGCCGTGTACTTGCCGATCCACCGGTCGTGGATCGCCCTGATGGGGACGGCGTTCAGGTGGTGCACCTTGCTCCGTCCCTCCTTGCGGGTGACGACGAGGTTCGCTTCCTCGAGCAGCCGTAGGTGCTTGGCCACCCCGAACCTCGTCATCTCCACGTGCTCGCGCACGACGGCCTCGAGCTCGGACTGGGTGCGCCCGTCCTGCTCGAAGAGCGCGTCCAGCAGGACCCGGCGGACGGGGTCCGCCAGGGCCTTGAACACGAGGTCGTCGTCGGTCACGTCAGCGACGACAGGTGACCATATGGTCACCTGTCAATGACTAGCCTGAGGGGTATGGACACGACCCTGTACTCCGCGGACGGACTGCTCGAGCTGGCTCCCGAGGGCAAGGGGGAGCGGCCCGGTGTGAAGAAGGCCCTCATCGGTCATGGCGCGCGCGTGGTGATGATGCGCTTCGCCGCGGGGCAGGTGCTGGCCGAGCACACGGCCACATTCCCGATCCTCGTCCAGTGCCTCGAGGGGGAGATCGAGTTCGTGTCGGGGGGTGAGTCGGTCACCCTGACCCGCGGCACCGTCGCCAACCTGGATGCCGGGGTGCCGCACGAAGTCCGTGGCGTGACCGACGCGATCTTCCAGCTCGTCATGCTCGACCCAGCCGCACGACCTTAAGGAGATGCGCACCCCATGCGCACGACCTTAAGGAGATGCGATCTGGGTGGCGCGGGGATGCACGTGGGGGATGACCATCGGTGTGCCGGCCTGCGGGTCGGCGACGACGTCCGCGGCGAGGCCGAAGACGTCGTGGACGAGGTCGGCGGTCAGGACGCTTGCCGGGTCGCCGTCACCGCGGATCCTCCCTTCGCCCATCACGACCAGCCGTGAGGCGAAGCGGGCCGCCTGGTTGAGGTCGTGCAGCACCGCGACGATGGTCCGGCCCTCGTGGTTGAGCTCGGCGAAGAGCTCGAGCAGCTCGTACTGGTGCGCGATGTCGAGGAAGGTCGTCGGCTCGTCGAGCAGGATCACCTCGGTGTCCTGCGCGAGGACCATCGCGACCCAGACGCGCTGGCGCTGCCCTCCGGAGAGTGCGTCGACCGCGGTGTCCGCGAGGTCGCCCAAGTGGGTGCGCTCGAGCGCCGCGGCGATGGCCCGGTCGTCGTCCTGCGACCACTGCCGCAGCAGTGAGTGGTGCGGGTGCCGGCCCCGGGCGACGAGCTCGGCGACCGTGATCCCCTCGGGTGCGACGGCGCTCTGCGGCAACAGCGAGACGCGCCTGGCGACCGCGCGACCGCGCATCCGGTGCAGGTCCTCACCGTCCAGCCGTACGTGACCCGCCGACGGCCGGTTGACCCGCGCGAGGGTCTTCAGCAGCGTCGACTTGCCGCATCCGTTGGGGCCGACGATCACCATGAAGTCACCGCGTCGTACGTGGAGGTCGAGGGCGTGGATGACGGGGTCGCCGCCGTAGCCGACGGTGACCTGCTCGGCCGCGAGGGGCGAAGGGGGGGTCATGACTTTCTCCATTCACCGACCAGCAGGACGCCGAGGTAGACGCCGCCGATCGCGAGGGTGAGGATGCCCACGGGCAGCCCGTCGAAGAGCGGGACCTGCTGGGTGGCCAGGTCGGCCAGGACCAGCAGCAGGGCGCCCATGACGGCCGACAGGCCGAGCAGTGGGCGGGCGCTGCGCGCCAGCCTGCGGGTGATGTGGGGTGCGGTCAGGGCGACGAAGGAGATCGGACCCGCGACCGCGACCGCGCCACCGGCCAGCAGGACCGACAGGAGCACCGCCCACCGCCGGACGGCCCCCGACTCCACGCCCAGGGATGCGGCGACCTCGTCGCCCATCTCGGTCATACCGAGCGGAACCGACAGCAATGCCAGCGGCACGGCCGTCACGGCGAGGACGATCCAGATCGTCGCCGCCTGGTCCCAGCCACGCGCGTTGAGGCTGCCGTTGATGTAGGCCGCCAGCACCGAGGCCTTGTCCCGGGCCACGACGTAGACGACGTACTGGGTGAAGGCATAGGCCATCGCCGAGACGCCGATGCCGGCCAGGATCATCCTCATCGGGTTGGACAGGCCGGTCCCGGTGCTCACGGCGACGAGGCCGACGGCGAGGGCGGCGCCTGCGACCGAGCCGAGGACGATCGACGTGGCGCTCGGCATGAGCAGCCCGACGAAGGCCGCCCCGGCCCCGGCTCCGGCGCTCACCCCGATGACGTCCGGGCTGCCGAGGGGATTGCGCGTCACCGACTGGAAGAGCGCGCCGGAGGCGCCCAGGGCCGCGCCGGCACCGAGCGCGACGATCAGCCGTGGCCCCCGCAGGTTGCCCAGGACGAAGTTGGCCTTGCCCTGCGCGTCCCCGCCGAGGACATCGAGGATGCTCGCCGGGAGCTCGATGACAGGGATGCCCAAGCGACCCAACGACAACGTGGCGACGGTGGCGCCGATGACGAGGGTGAGGAGGACGAGGCCCAGGAGGGCCGCCCTTCGCCGCACGGGCAGTTGCACATGGCGACCCAGGCGAACGACCGGCTCGGAGATGGTCCACGGCGTGCTCATGCGGCTCGCTTCCCGAGTCGCCGGACCGCCAGCAGGAGCACGGGGGCGCCCACGAAGGCGGTCACGACGCCCACCATCAGCTCCTGAGGTCGCAGCACGACCCGACCGATGATGTCCGCGCCGAGCAGGACGATCGGTCCGACGAGCAGGCAGGTGAGCAGCTGTCGGCGCACGTCGAGACCGACGAGGGCGCGCACGATGTGCGGCACGGCCAGGCCGACGAAGGCGATCGGTCCGACGGCCGCGGTGGCCGCCGCGCAGAGCAGGGTGGCGGCACCGAGTGCCGTGACGCGCAGCAGCAGCGTGTTGACCCCCAGCCCGGTCGCCGTGTCCGAGCCCAGGGCCAGGGCGTTGAGGCCGCTCGCCGAGAGGAGGGCGAGGACCAGCCCGACGACGAGGAAGGGGGCCACCGAGCGCAGGTGGTCGAGGCCGCCGTCACCAAGGGAGCCGACCACCCAGAAGCGGTAGCTGTCGAAGTGCTGGGGCATCGACAGGGCCAACCCCTGCACATAGGCGGTGAGCACGGCCGCGACGACGGCCCCGGCGAGGACCAGGCGGACCAGGCTCGCACCGCCGCCACCGACGGTGCCGATCGTGTGGACGACGAGCGCTGCGACGCCGCCGCCGAGCAGGGCCACCCAGGCCGAGAGGGTCGAGCCCGTCGCGACACCGAAGAAGGCGCTCGCGGTCACCATCGCGGCAGCCGCGCCGGCGTTGATGCCCAGCAGGCCCGGGTCGGCGAGCGGGTTGGAGGTCACTCCCTGCATCAAGGCCCCGGACAGGGCCAGCGCGGCCCCCACCCCAAGGGCCAGGAGGGTGCGCTCGATGCGCGAGTCGAGGACCGTCGCCAGATAGGTGTCCGGTCGCCCGGTGAGTGCGTCGATCACCTCTGGCAGCGAGGTGGCCTTCGAGCCGACGGCGAGGGAGAGCAGGCAGACGAGGGCGAGCACGACGACGCACCCCACGAGGACCAGGGCGGTCCGTGGGGTGCGTCGGGCGGTGGTACTGCTCGTCACCAGGGCAGGGTCACTTCGTGTCGGCCTTGGCGATGGCCTTGTCGATCATCTCGGGGTAGCGCTCGAGCGTGTAGGGCACGGTGAGCGGGTTGATCATCGACGAGGCGGTGACGAAGGAGTTGTCGTCGCTGGAGACGACGGCACCCTGCTTGATCGCGGGGATCGAGGCGTACAGCTTGTTGTCCAGCGCCTGCTTCTTGGCCTTCGGGTCGCTGTAGAAGGTGAAGATCAGGTCGCTGTCGTTGAGCTTGTCCGCGTTTTCGTACCCGATGACCGCGGAGTCGGTGCCCTCGGTCTCCTTCATCTCCTTCACGGCCGGGTCGCTCTTGAGGCCCAGCTTGCGCACGATGTCGGCGCGCTGCTCGGTCGGCAGGAAGACACCGAGGGTGTCGGGCGTGGTGTAGACGTACGAGAAGGTGTGGTCGGCCCACTCGGGGTGCTTCTTGGCCTCGTCGGCCAGCTGCTTGTCGAGGTCGGTGATCAGGCCCTTGGCGGCGTCCTGCTCACCCAGTGCCTTGCCGATGATCTCGATCTGCTGGTCCCAGTCGATGCTCCACGCCTTGTCCGGGTAGGCGACCGTCGGGGCGATGGCGTCGAGCGCGTCGTACTGCTCCTGGGTGATGCCCGACCACGGCGCGAGGATGACGTCGGGGTCGAGCTCGACGATCTTTTCCAGGTCGAGCTCCTCACCGGCGCCGACGAACTCGGGGAGGGTGCCCCCTTCGTCCGTGACGGCCTCGTGGACCCACGGGGTGTAGCCCGTCTTGTCGGCGGCCCACGCGTACTCCTCCATGCCCACCGGGATGGCGCCCAGGGCGATCGAGGTCTCGGTCGACCCCTGGCCGAGGGTGACGACCTTCTCGGGCTTCTCGGTGATCTCGGCGGTGCCGAGGGTGGACTCGATGCTCACGGGGAAGGCGCCGTCGCCGGAGCCCTCGGATGTCGCGGCGGCATCGGGGGCGTCGGAGCTGCCGCAGGCACTGAGGGCGAGGGCGGCGGTCATCAGGGTGGCAGCACCGGCGGTGCGCAGGCGGGGCAGGGGCATGGCGAAACCTCTGAAGTCGATGGATGGTTAGGCGAGGCTAACCTACTTCATTCAGTCGTGACGATGCACCCGGTGCCCGTCCCGGTCGAAGATCATGATCACCTCGGCCGGCCCACCGGTGGCGACGAAGGAGTGCGGGGTCATCGTCTCGAACTCGGCGGCCTCTCCCGTCTCGACCATGACGACCCGGTCTCCGAGGAAGAGCTGGACGCGTCCCTCGAGGACGAAGAACCAGTCGTGTCCCGGGTGGACCCGCTGCTGGGGCCTGCGGCTGCTCGGATCCAGGCGCACCTTCATCGCGGTCGTGGTGCCCGTGGCCTTGGTGAGCATCCAGGTCGTGCGCCCCTCCTCGCGCGTCGGTGTCGGGCGGATGACGACGTCCTCGTCGATGTCCTCGGCGAGCAGGGTCTCGACGTCCGTGCGCAGGGCCCGGGCCAGCGGCAGCAGCACGTCCAGACTGATGGCCCGCTTGCCGGTCTCGATGCGGCTGATCGTCGACGGGCTGAGGTGGGAGCGCTCGGCCAGGTCGTCGAGGGAGAGCGACTGCGCCCGGCGCAGGCCGCGCAGGCGGGTGCGGACGGTCTGCTCGATCTCACTCATGGGTCCTCCGTGCGGCCGGGGCGCCGGCGTTGAATTGCGAATACTGCAAGGGGCTATGCATTATACGCCAGATCGATCTACGGTGAGGACATGAGCAACCACCACAGCACCCCGTCCGTCATCGAGCGCCACGTCGACGTGGCCGTCGTCGGTGGCTCCGCCGCCGGCCTGGCCGCGACCCTCCAGCTCTCCCGGCAGCGCCGATCGGTCATCGTCATCGACTCCGGCGAGCCGCGCAACGCCCCGGCCGACCAGATGCACAGCTACCTCGGCCACGAAGGGCGCTCGCCGGCCGACTTCCTGCGGATCGCCCGCGAGGAGGTGCGCTCCTACGGCGCCGAGGTCCTCACCGGCCGGGCCACGGCGGTCACGCGCGAGGACGGCGGCTTTCGCATCGAGCTCACCGGGGGTCACGTCGTCCACGCACGTCGCGTCATCGCCGCGACGGGCCTGACCGACGAGCTGCCCGACGTGCCGGGCTTGGCGCAGCACTGGGGCGGCGCGGTCATCCACTGCCCCTTCTGCCACGGCTACGAGGCCCGCGACCAGCGGATCGTCTCGCTCGTGACCTCGCCGATGGGCCTGCACCCCATCCCCCTGCTCCGGCAGCTCACCGACGACCTGACCGTGCTCGTCCACGAGGGCGTGTCCGCCGACGAGCCGCAGCTGCAGGTGCTGCGGGACGCCGGCGTCCGGGTCGTCGTGGCCCGGGCCGAGCGCATCCTGAGCGACGAGAGCGGGGCACTGAGCGGGATCGCGCTCGCGGACGGTACCGTCATCGCCGCCGACACGATCCTCGTCGGGACTCGCCTGCACGCCCGGGTCGCCCCCTTCGCCGGGGTGGGGCTGGTCGCCAGCGACCACCCGAGCGGCGTCGCCACGTACGTCGAGGCCGACCCGATGACCGGCGCGACCGCCGTCCCCGGGGTCTACGCCGCGGGGAGCATCGCGGAGCCCATGCTCCAGGTCCTGCCGACCGCTGCGGCGGGCAGCCGCGTGGGCAGCATGCTCAGCTTCGACCTGGCCCACGAGGACCTGCAGGCCGCGGCCCGACCCAACGCCCACGCTGCGGACTGGGACGGTCGCTACTCCGGCGACCTGCAGTGGAGCGGCAACCCCAACGGGTCGCTCGTCGCCGAGGTGGCGGGCCTGGCGCCCGGCTCCGCCCTCGACGTCGGTGCCGGCGAAGGGGGCGACGCCGTCTGGTTGGCGCAGCAGGGCTGGCAGGTCACGGCCAGCGACATCTCCACCCTGGCCCTGGAGCGGGTCGGTGCGGCCGCTCGCGACCGCGGGCTCGACATCGCGCTGCTGCAGGCCGACGCCAACGCGTCGAACCCCTTCGGCGGTGGGCAGCACGACCTGGTCACCGCGGCCTACGCCTCCTTCCCACGCACCCCGGACGGGCGCGGCGTGGCCAATGTGCTCGACGCCGTCGCACCCGGCGGTCGCCTGGTCGTCATCAACCACGACACCCAGGACATGGACGCAGCCATGCACCGGGCCGACGTCGAGCAGACCCGCCCCTTCGACCACCAGGCCTTCGTCCACACCGAGGAGCTCGTGGCCGCCATCGCCGAGCGGCCGGGCTGGACCATCGAGGTCGACGATCGTCGGGAGCGCCCGGCCGGCGCGGCCTCCACCCACCACGTGCACGACGTCGTCCTGCATGCACGGCGCAGCGCCTGACGATGGGACAATCGCCCGTATGAGTCCCGCCCCCGATGCCGCCCAGCGCCAGGCCACCGCCGATCTCGAGCTGCGCAAGCGGATGCGCCAGGTCGAGGACAGCATCCTCGAGCGCGCGCCCGAGCACGACCTCGAGCCCAGCCTCGACCGCATCCGTGCGGTCATGGACCTGCTGGGTGAGCCGCAGCGCACCTTCCCGGTCATCCACGTCACGGGGACCAACGGCAAGACGTCCACGGCGCGGATCATCGAGTCGATCCTGCGTGAGTCGGGTCTGAAGACCGGGCGCTTCACCTCCCCGCACCTGCAGGACATCCGCGAGCGGATCACCATCGGCGGCGAGCTGATCACCCGTGAGGCCTTCCTCGACGCGTGGGCGGACATCGCCCCCTTCGTCGACGCGGTCGACACCCGCTCGGTCTCCGAGGACGGGCCGCGGATGACCTACTTCGAGGTCCTCGTGGCGCTCGCCTATGCCGCCTTCGCCGACGCCCCTGTCGACGTCGCCATCGTCGAGGTCGGCATGGGCGGCTCGTGGGACGCGACCAATGTCGTGGAGGCGGACGTCGCGGTCATCACCCCGATCGGCATCGACCACCAGCACTTCCTCGGCAACTCGATCGAGGAGATCGCCACGGAGAAGTCGGGGATCATCCACCCCGACGCCATCGCCGTCAGCGCGCCGCAGGACCCCGAGGTCCTCGACATCCTGCGCGAGCGGGCCGAGGAGGTCGGTGCGCAGCTCAAGGTCGAGGGGTTCGACTTCGGCGTGCTCACCCGCGAGGTCGCGGTCGGTGGTCAGATGGTCTCCCTGCGCGGGATCGCCGGCGAGCACCCGGACCTGCTGCTCAACCTGCACGGCGCCCACCAGGCGAGCAATGCCGCGCTCGCGGTCGCTGCCGTCGAGGCCTTCATCGGTGGGGGCGAGCAGCCCCTCGCCGAGGAGGTCCTCGCCGCCGGGCTGGCCTCGGCCACCTCCCCGGGCCGGCTGGAGATCGTGCGCCGCAGCCCCACGGTCATCGTGGACGCGGCCCACAACCCGCACGGCGCGGCGGTGCTCGCGGAGGCGCTGGGGGACTCGTTCACCTTCACCCACCTCGTGGGCGTGGTCTCGGTGTTCAAGGACAAGGACGTCGTCGGGATCCTCGAGGCGCTCGAGCCCGCCCTCGACGAGATCGTCGTCACCCGCTCCACCTCGCCGCGGGCGATGCGCCCGGACCGGCTCGGTGAGATCGCCGCAGAGGTCTTCGGCGACCACCGCGTGACCGTCATCGCCGAGCTGCCCGACGCGCTCGACCACGCGGCCCAGCTGGCGGACGAAGGGGGAGTCGCCGGCGGAGTCGTCGCGACCGGCTCGATCGTCACCGTTGCCGAGGTGCGCCTGCTCCTGGGCGTCACCGACGTCGAGCAGCCCACCCGGCGCCCGCTCGAGGTGCCGATCGAGGTCGAGGACGAGGACTGACCTACTCTTGACCCCCGTGACTCCACAGACCCGCCCGCGCCCGCAGGGCAAGTTCATGTGGCGGATGCTCGCCACCGTCCTCGGCGGCCAGGGGCTGGTCATCTTCTTCGGCGCTCTCGCCAGCCGGGGGCTCGACCCGGATCAGCGGTCGGTGCTCCCTGCGGTCTCCTGGCTGACCCCCTTCGTCCTCATGTGCGTCCTCGCGGTCCTTGCGATCGTCGCCGCCGGACTCATGCGGCGGCCCTTCGGCCCGGCACTCGGATGGGCCGTTCAGGTTCTTTCCATCCTGTCGGGATTCTTCGTCGGCATGATGTTCGTCGTCGGCATCGTCTTCGCGCTGCTCTACGGCTACTGCCAGCGAGTCGGTCGACGCGTCGATCGTGAACAGGCCGCACGGGCCATGACCCAGCAGGAGAGCTGACCGTGGACTTCCTCACCGCCGTGATCCTCGGGCTCGTCCAGGGACTCACCGAGTTCCTCCCCGTGAGCTCCAGCGCGCACGTCTCGATCGTCGGGCAGCTCCTCGGTCAGGAGGACCCGGGGGCGGCCTTCACCGCCATCACCCAGCTCGGGACCGAGGCCGCGGTGGTCATCTACTTCTGGCGCGACATCACGACGATCATCCGCAAGTGGTTCCTGGCGCTCGCGGGCAAGGTCGCCAAGGACGACCCCGACGTGCGCATGGGCTGGTTGGTCATCATCGGCACCATCCCGATCGGGCTGCTCGGCATCCTCTTCCAGGACCAGATCGAGACCTCGCTGCGCAGCCTGTGGATCACCGCGACGATGCTCCTCGTCTTCGCGATCGTCATCATGGTCGCCGAGCGCGTGGGCACGCAGCGCCGCGACCTGACCGACCTCACCTGGAAGCACGGCATCTTCTACGGCCTGTGGCAGGCCCTGGCCCTCATCCCGGGCGTCTCGCGCAGCGGCGGCACCATCGCCGGTGGTCTCTTCATGGGGTACACCCGCGTGACCGCCGCGCGCTACAGCTTCCTGCTCGCGATCCCCGCAGTCATCGCGTCGGGTGGTCTGCAGGTGGTCAAGATCGCCGGCGGCGAGGGCACGGGGGAGACCGGCTGGGGGCCGATCATCATCGCGACCGTCATCGCCTTCGTCGTCGGCTACGCGGTCATCGCGTGGTTCATGCGCTACATCACGACGCACACCTTCACGCCCTTCATGATCTACCGGATCCTGCTGGCGCTCGGCCTCTTCGCCCTGCTGGGTACAGGCACGATCGCGGCGTGACTACGCTGGGCCCCGTGACCGAGACTGCGCAGACCGAACGTTCCCTCATCCTCGTCAAGCCCGACGGCTTCCGTCGCGGGCTCACCGGCGAGGTGATCCGCCGGATCGAGGCGAAGGGGTACACCCTCGCCGCACTGTCCGTCCTCACCCCGACCCGTGAGCAGCTGGCAGCGCACTACGCCGAGCACGAGGGCAAGCCCTTCTACGAGCCGCTCCTGGACTTCATGGCCTCCGGCCCCGTCGCGGCCGTCGTCATCGAGGGCCAGGAGTGCATCAAGGGCTTCCGCTCCCTGGCTGGCGCGACCAAGCCGACCGAGGCCGCCCCGGGCACCATCCGTGGCGACCTCGGGCGCAAGTGGGCCGGCACCGTGGACGAGAACATCGTCCACGGCTCTGACTCCCCGGAGTCCGCTGCCCGCGAGATCGGCATCTGGTTCCCGAGCCTGTGACGTGGTGACAGGAGCGCGGGGAGCGCGTGCGCGCTTCTCGCGCGACCTGGCCATCGACCTGGGCACGGCCAACACCCTGATCCACCAGCAGGGCCGCGGCGTCGTCCTCGACGAGCCGAGCGTCGTCGCGCTGAGCGTCGAGACCGGGGAGCTCGTGGCCGCCGGCACGCGGGCCAAGGAGATGCTCGGGCGCACCCC
>JAKDKQ010000376.1 GCA_030453295.1 Janibacter sp. | reverse complement strand
ACGATCGCGCGGACGATGACGACGACGAGGGCACTGGCACCGAACATGTGGGCCAGGACGAGGACCTCGGGCAGGTCGGTCAGGTACTGCACGTAGCCGATCAGGCCCTGCGCGAGCGTCACCATCAGGACCAGCCACCAGGCGCGGGCCGGGCCGGGCGCGCGCTCGGTGAGCCTGGCCCCCAGCCAGACGGCCACGCAGATCCCGATGAAGAGCATCACGGCATCGGCGTGCAGCCACGAGATGGTGCGCGGGTCGAAGCCGGTGCGGGCGGGGGCGTCGGCGTCGCCGGAGTGCGGTCCGGAGCCGGTGACGACGGTGCCGAGCACCAGGACGACTGCGGCGACGGCCGAGAGCACCCACTCCAGACGGGTGACGAGCGGGTGGAGCAGCGAGCGGGTCGCGCCGCCGGGCTGCTGGTAGCGCCAGTACAGCCATGCAGAGACGGCGACGAGCCCCATCGAGCACAGGAAGTGGAAGGCCACGATCCACGGGTTGAGGCCGGTGAGCACCGTGATGCCGCCGACGATCGCCTGGGCGCCCACGCCGGCCAGCACGACCCACGCGGCCCGGATCAGCTCGGGGCGCTCACGGGCCCAGCGGTAGAGGCCCCACAGCACGAGCAGGGCGAGGATGCCCACGACGCCCGTGAGCGTGCGGTTGCCGAACTCGATGAACTTGTGGATGCCCTGCTCCTGCTCCACGGTCGGCACGTACGAACCGGGGACGCACTCGGGCCAGGTCGGGCAGCCGAGGCCGGAGCCGGTGAGGCGGACGAGCCCTCCCGTGACGACGATCCCGATCTCAGCGATCAGGTTGAGCATGAGCAGGCGGGGCAGCCACCTGCGGGCTGCCGAGGAGAGGGTCTGTGGCACGCCACTACGGTATGTCGTAGCCGAAGAGATCGTGACCACGGGTGGCGAAGGGGGTCAGTCCCGCCAGCGGAAGGTGCGCACCACCGCGAGGCTGAGTCCGACGCCCCACAGGACGAGGACCGCCCACGGCAGCAGGGGCACGCCGGAGCCGGTCAGGCCGTCGCGGAAGGCATCGCCCAAGGCTCCCGAGGGCAGCCAGCGCACGACCGCGTCGAGCCCGCCGACGGTGTCGCCGGGCAGCAGCAGACCCCCGACACCAGCGAGCAGGACCCACACGAGATTGGCCAGCGCCAGGACGGCCTCTGCCCGCAGTGCTCCGGCCAGGAGCAGCGCGAGGGAGACGAAGACCCAGACGCCCAGCGCCGCGGACAAGGGCGCCAGGAGCAGGCCGAGCGGGTCCGGTCGCCACCCGAGGGCGCCGCCGAGTGCGCCGAGGACGGCGAGCTGGACGAGCGCGACCACGGCCACGGCCACGGCCTTGCCGGCGAGCAGCCCGTCACTGCCGACGGGCGAGGTGGCCAGGAGGCGCAGTACGCCGTAGCGCCGGTCGAAGGCGGTCTGGATCGCCTGCCCGGTGAAGGCCGTCGAGACGACGGCCAGGGCGAGCACGCCCGGGACGACGAGAGCCACTCGTGGCTCGGGCAGGTTCGGGTAGGGCGAGGCGATCAGGGCGACCATCGCCAGGGCGGGCAGGACGAGCGAGACGAGGAGCTGCTCGCCGTTGCGGGCGAGGATCTCTGCCTCGAAGCGTGCCTGCGCGAGGATGCGGCGCCCTTGGGGCTCGGCGGGGGAGAGGGCGGTCTCAGCCACGGGTTCCTCCGGTCAGGGCGAAGTAGGCGTCCTCGAGCCGGCCACCCGCGGCGATGGCGGCGGGAGTGCCGTCCGCGACGACCGTGCCCCGGTCGAGGATGACGATGCGCTCGGCCAGGCGCTCTGCCTCGTCGAAGCCGTGGGTGGTGACGACGACCGCGACGCCTTCGTCCCGCCGCTCACGGATCAGGTCCCAGACGGCCAGCCGGGCGTGCGGGTCCAGCCCGGCGGTCGGCTCGTCGAGGAAGGCGACCTCCGGGTCACCGAGCAGTGCGGCGGCCAGGGCGACCCGCTGGCGTTGCCCACCGCTCAGGCGGCGCACCGGCGTCCGGGCGAAGGGGGCGATGTCCAGACGCTCGATCAGCTCGTCGACGCGGTGGCTCCGGTAGAGCCGCCGCAGGTGCCCGAGGAGGCGTGCGGCCGAGACGCTCTGGGGGAGCCCGCCGTCCTGGAGCATGACGCCGACGCGGGCCCGATGATCGGCGCCTGCCTGCCACGGGTCGGTGCCGAGGACCCGGCAGGTCCCGGAGTCGGGACGCTGGAGGCCTTCGAGGCACTCGATGGTGGTCGTCTTGCCGGCGCCGTTGGGGCCCAGGACGCAGGTGATCTCGCCCGTCTCGGCAGCCCACGTGGCCCCGTCGACGGCGCGAGTGTCGCCGAAGACGCGGCGCAGGTCCTCCACGACGACGGCACGTGTCACGAGAGGCGAGTCTAGGCAGCATGGGCGACCGCATCGGGTTAGGGCTCCCTTTGTTGCCTTGTGC
>JAKDKQ010000375.1 GCA_030453295.1 Janibacter sp. | reverse complement strand
GGCTCCACGACGACGAAGGGGAGGACCTCCCCTTCGTCGGCTGCGGCCAGGAGCGCCGGGTGGTCCGACAGTCGCAGGTCCCGGCGGAACCACATGAGGGCGGTCACGAGGACGAGCGTGCCACGCGGGCGGTGATCGCCGCCCACAGCCGCACCGGCAGCACACGGGCGACCTTCATCGTCACGGCCATCCGGCGGGGGAAGACGATCTCGACCTTGCCCCCTTCGAGCCCGTCGGCGATCTCGGTGGCCGCTTCCTCCGGCTCGATGATGAAGGGCATGGGGAAGGAGTTGGTCTCGGTCATGTCGGTGCGCACGAAGCCCGGGCAGACCGTCGTGACCTGCACGTCCTTGGTCGACAAGGATGCGCGCATCGACTCCAGCAGGTTGATCTGCGCCGCCTTGGTCGCGGCATAGGCCTCTCCCCCGGACAGGCCGCGGTAGCCGGCGACCGAGGCGATCCCGACGAGGTGCCCGCTGCGGTGCGAGACCATCTGCGGCAGGGTCGCGGCGATGACGTTGTTGAGCCCCAGGAGGTTGACCTCGACATGCGTCACGAACTCGTCGGCCTGCCAGTCGGTGGCGGTGTAGGTGTGCCAGTACCCGGCGCACCAGATCACCATGTCGATACCCCCGATCGCCGTGCGCACCCGCTCGGCAGCGGCCCAGCACGCGCTCCGGTCGGTGACGTCGAGCGGGACCGTGACCATGCGTCCGCCCGAGACCTCGTCGAGCCGCTCCGCCCGGCGGGCGCTGATCGCCACGATCGCGCCGCGGCGCTGCAGCTCCTCCGCCAGGGCCGCACCGATGCCGCTGGAGGCCCCGACCAGCCAGATGCGTTGTCCGACAAGGCTGCTCATGCTGCCTCCATCCGCTCGAGACGGATCTGCGCCACGTCGATGTAGTCGGCGGCGAAGCCGGCCTCGCAGTACGCGAGGTAGAACTCCCACTTGCGGCGGAAGGTCTCGTCGAACCCGCTCGCAGCGATCGTGGGCCACTCCTGGATGAAGGTGCGGCGCCAGCGGCGCAGGGTCTCGGCGTAGTCGCGGCCGAAGCGGTGCGTCGCGGTCACCCGCAGCGAGGTGTGCTCGGTGGTGGTCTCCTCGATCGCCTCGCTGGAGGGGATCAGCCCGCCGGGGAAGATGTGCTTCTGGATCCACCCGTAGGAGCGGCGCGTCGCCAGGTAGCGATCGTGCGACATGAGGATCGACTGGATCGCGGCGATGCCCCCGGGCGCGAGCAGGTCGTCGATCGCGCGGAAGTAGGTCGGCCAGTACTCCTCGCCGACGGCCTCGATCATCTCGACACTGACGATGGCGTCGAACTGCCCGCTCACCTCGCGGTAGTCCTGCAGCCGCACCTCGACCCGAGCCGCGAGACCCGGCTCGTCGACGTCGGCCGCGGCGATGCGCTCACGGGCCAGGGCGGCCTGCTCGTGCGAGAGGGTGATCGAGGTGACGGTGGCGCCGCGGCGGGCGGCGGCGATGGCCAGCGAGCCCCACCCGGTGCCGATCTCCAGCACCCGGCTGCCGGCCGTGACATCGGCGGCGTCGAGGACCGCATCGATCTTGGCGTGCTGGGCCTCGACGAGTGTCTGCTCCGCCAGCGGACGAGAGCGGTCGAAGAGCGCGGAGCTGTAGCTGAGGGTCTCGTCGAGGAAGGCGGTGAAGAGGTCATTGCTCAGGTCGTAGTGCGCCTCGATGTTCTTGCGCGAGCCGAGCAGCGTGTTGCGCGTGCCGCTCGGGATGCGCCGGTCGACAACGCGCTTCATGCGCGCGAGTCCCGAGGGGACGAGGGTGGTGATCCGCTGGGCGAAGGGCAGCAGCGCGTCCGCCAGGTCGGTCCCGGGAGCCGCCTGCCAGTCCCCGGCCATGTAGCCCTCCCCCATGCCGATCTTGGGGTGGTGCGCCATCCGCTCGAAGAGTGCCGTCGGGTGCACGATCTGCAAGGTCGGGGCGTCGGCCTCCCGGCCGCCACCCAGGGTGGTCCCGTCGGGCATCGTCACCCGCACCGGCGCCCGGTCGAGCACCGCGGCGAGGATCGGTCGGGCCAGACGGGCCCGCAGGCACCACGGGCGAAGGGCGGGTCGGCGCAGGCAGATCGGTTGGTCGAGGGTGGGGACAGAAGCGGTCATCGGAGGTCCTCCTGCGAGTGCGGGGTACGAGGCTGGATGGGGAGTCGGCGCGTCCACAGCCAGATGCCGTGGACGCGGATCAGGGCGCTGACGCGCCAGGTCATGAGCAGGTGGCGGGCGGCGGTGCGCACGACGGTGGCGTCGGTCGCTGCGCGTGGGACACCGCTCGTCGTCGCGGTGAGGATCCGCTCGCCGTCGCGATCCAGGCCGACGGTCACGACGACGCGGTCACGCTCCAGGCGCAGGCTCACCGCGTACTCGCCGCTGGTGTCGTTGAAGGGCGAGACGTAGAAGGCCTTGTCGGTGCGTGCCCGCCCGCTCT
>JAKDKQ010000374.1 GCA_030453295.1 Janibacter sp. | reverse complement strand
CCGAGGTTGAAGCCGTGCGGGTTGGACGTCGCCTGCAGCACCCGGATCGCGGTCTTGGTCAGCGCCGTGAACTCCGCCGTCTCCTCATCCGTGAGGTCGATGTAGAGGGAGACGTGCCGGTAGGGGCAGACCAGCACGTGACCGGCGTTGTAGGGGAAGAGGTTCATGACGACGAAGCAGGTCTCCCCGCGGTGGACGACCAGCCCCTCGGCGTCCTCCTTGCCGGGCGCAGCGCAGAAGGGGCACCCTTCTCCTGCGTCGTCGCTGGGCCGCTCGCCCGTCACATAGGCCATCCGGTGGGGCGTCCACAAGCGGTCGAACCCGTCCGGGACACCGGCGAAGGATCGCTCGTCCTCGAGCGGGGGGTCGTGCGGCTCGGTCATGGGGCCGATCCTGTCACGGCCGATGACGAAGGGAGGGTCCTCCCCCCTTCGTCAGGTCCTGGGTCCGCGAGTCAGGGGGCCTGCCCCGGCACCCACTCGCGCAGGCGGTCCATCGGGTCACCGAAGCCCATCGCGTCGAAGAGTGGCGCGCCGGCGTCGCTGGCGTTGAGCCGCAGCCACCGCACCCGCTCCGCGCTCGCCGCGTCCTGGGCAGCGTGGACGAGGCGACGGCCGATGCCCTCACGTCGACGGTCGGTCGAGACGAAGACCTGCTGGACGTACCACCACTCCGGCCGCCCCGTGCGGGCGAGCGTGGGGAGCTTGCGTACCCGCAGCGCGAGCAGACATCCGACGGGACGGCCATCGCCCTGCTCCGCCAGCCACCCGCGATAGGTGGTGAAGTCCTCGAGGAAGGCGTCGGCGTACTCCCCGACGAACCCTTCGCGCGTCGCTCGGCCGAGCTCCTTGTCCTGCTGCAGGCGAAGGGCTGCCAAGGAGAAGGCGTCCTCGCGCTCGACGGGGCGCAGGTGCACGGGGCGCTGGTTCACGTCCATGACCGCAACCTAGCGGGAAGCGGTCGGCCCGGGCCCATCCGCTGGTGCGGTCGGACCCGGGCCGTGGCGAAGGGGGTGGGCTCAGATGGTGCCGGCAGGCGCCTTGTCCGGACCCGGGTTGGCGAGGCTGGGGGCAGCCATGACCTGGTCCTTGGCCACGATCGCGGCGAGCACGCGCTCGATCGCGGTCTCGATCGGGATGCCGTTCTCCTGGGACCCGTCGCGGTAGCGGAAGGAGACCGCGGTGTTGCTGCGGTCCTCCTCGCCGGCGATGAGGGTGAAGGGCACCTTGGACTTGCTGGCATTGCGGATCTTCTTGGGGAAGCGGTCGTCGCTGTCATCGAGCTCGACGCGAATCCCCTTGGCGCGCATCTGCTTCAGGACATCCCAGAGGTAGTCGTTGTACTCCTCCGCGACCGGGACACCGAGGACCTGGACGGGGCTGAGCCAGACGGGGAAGGCACCCGCGTAGTGCTCGACGAGGACCCCGATGAAGCGCTCGATCGAGCCGAACTTCGCCGAGTGGATCATCACCGGCTGCTGGCGGGAGCCGTCGGCGGCCTGGTACTCGAGCGCGAAGCGGTCGGGCGAGGGCTGGTTGAAGTCGTACTGGATCGTGCTCATCTGCCAGGTGCGGCCGATGGCATCGCGCGCCTGCACCGAGACCTTGGGCCCGTAGTAGGCGGCACCACCCGGGTCCGGGACGAGCTCGAGCCCGGTCTCACGGCAGACGTCCTCGAGGACCTGGGTCGCCTCGGCCCAGTCCTCGTCGGAGCCGATGAACTTGTCGCTCTTGTCGCCGTCCTCGTCACGCGTGGACAGCTCGAGATAGAAGTCGTCGAGCCCGAAGTCGCGCAGCAGCGACAGCACGAAGTCGAGCAGGTGGCGGATCTCGTCCGGTGCCTGCTCCTTGGTGACATAGGAGTGGCTGTCGTCCTGGGCGAAGCCGCGCACCCGCGTCAGGCCGTGGATGACACCCGACTTCTCGTGGCGGTAGACGTGACCGAACTCGAAGAGCCGCAGCGGCAGCTCACGGTAGGAGCGCTGCTTGCTGCGGTAGATGAGGTTGTGCATCGGGCAGTTCATCGCCTTGAGGCGGTAGTCCATGCCGTCGACGTCGAGGGGAGGGAACATCCCTTCGCCGTAGTAGGGCAGGTGACCCGAGGTGTGGAAGAGGCCCTCCTTGGCGATGTGGGGGGTCCCGACGTAGTCGAAGCCCTCCTCGATGTGCCGGGCGCGGACGTAGTCCTCCATCTCGCGCTTGATGACGCCGCCCTTGGGGTGGAAGACGGGCAGTCCCGAGCCGATCTCGTCGGGGAAGGAGTACAGGTCCAGCTCACGACCGAGCTTGCGGTGGTCGCGCTTCTCGGCCTCGGCGAGACGGTCGAGGTAGGACTTGAGCTCGTCCTTGGTCGGCCACGCCGTGCCATAGACGCGCTGCAGCTGCTTGTTCTTCTCGCTGCCCCGCCAGTAGGCCGCGGCGCTGCGCATGACCTTGTAGGCATTGCCGATGACCTTGGTGCTCGGCACGTGCGG
>JAKDKQ010000373.1 GCA_030453295.1 Janibacter sp. | reverse complement strand
ACCTGCGCATGCCCAGCGATGTCGCTGCCACCCGCTGGCTCGCCGACATCGAGGAGCACGTCCCGACCTCCTGACCCGGGGGACGCTGAGTCTCCTGAAGCACAGGGCGGGGCCGGCGTCCGCCGTGAGCGTACGGCGAGCGCGGCGCACAGGATGACGACGGCACCGCCGAAGACGGTGAGCGGCGTGATCTCCTCGCCGAGGAGGAGCCCCGCCCACGCGATCGTCATGACCGGCTGGGTGAGCTGGATCTGGCTCACCTGCGCCATCGGGCCGACCGCCAGCCCCCGGTACCAGGCGAAGAAGCCCAACCACATGCTCATCAGACCGAGATAGGCGAAGGCCGCCCACTCGGTGACGCCCGCTTGCGGCGGGTGCCGGACGACGGCGCCGATCGTGAGCACCAGCATGACCGGGGCGCTGATGACGAGGGCCCAGGACACCGTCTGCCAGGCACCGAGCTCGCGGGCCAGCAGACCCCCTTCGGCATAGCCCACGGCAGCGGCGATGACCGCACCGAAGAGGAGCAGGTCCGCCGTCCCAACCTGACCCAACCCGCCACCCTGGAGCACGGCGAACCCGACGGCGGCGACAGCGCCCACCGTCGACGCGATCCAGAAGGTGCGCGGCGGACGCTCCCGCACCCGCAGGACTGCCGCGACCGCGGTCGCGGCGGGCAGGAGCGCGATGACGACCGCGCCATGGCTCGCCTCTGTGCGGGTCAGGGCGAACGAGGTGAGGAGGGGGAACCCCGCCACGACCCCGGCGGCGACGACCACCAGCCGCCACCACTGCCCTCCGCGCGGCAAGGACTGTCGGGTCGCCGCCAGCAGCAGGCCCGACGCCGCCGCTGCGACGACTGCTCGACCGGCCCCCACGAGGATCGGCGACATCGCTCCGTCGCCCACGGCCAGGCGCGTGAAGGGGACGGTGAAGGAGAAGACCAGCACCCCCACGAAGCCCCAGACGAGGCCCGAACTGACAGGTATCGGGAAGCCGGAACGGCCAGTAGCGCTACTGTGTTCTCTCATGAACAACGATAGCAGCGGTGCAATCGTCGCGTCACTCCGCGAGTGGATCGCCACCTCGGCACCCGGGGCCAGGCTCCCTTCGACCCGCGCGCTCGTCGCCGAGCACCACGTTGGCCCGGCCACCGTCCAGCAGGCGCTGCGCACCCTCGTCGCCCTCGGGCTCGTCGAGACCCGGCCGGGGGTGGGGACCTTCGTGCGAGCGCCACGGGCCAGCCGCACCCATGACTTCGGCTGGCAAACCACCTCGCTGGGTGCGCCGCGTCGCCACATCCCGACGGCCTCCGCATCGCTGCGCCCCGTGCGCCACGACCTGATCTCGTTGCACTCCGGCTACCCCGCGGCAGAGCTGCTCCCGGAGCGCCTCGTGCGGGCCGCCTTCGCCCGGGTGGCCAGGGCGGACGCTGCGATGAGCCGCCCCCCGTCCGAGGGGATGCCCGAGCTGCGCTCATGGTTCGCCTCGGAGCTCGCCGACCTCACGCCCTCGGCCATCTCTGCCCCCGGACCCCAGGACGTCATCGTCGTGCCGGGCAACCAGGGCGGGCTGACGGCCTGCTTCCACGCGCTCGTCGGTGCGGGACGACCCCTCGTCATCGAGTCACCCACCTACTGGGGCGCCATCCACGCGGCGGCCCAGGCCGGCGTCGAGCTGGTCCCGATCCCGAGCGGCCCCGAGGGCCCGGACCCCGACGTCCTGGCCGAGGCACTCGCCCGCTCCGGCGCACGCGCCTTCTACGCCCAGCCCACGTACGCCAACCCGACGGGAGCGCGGTGGTCGGCAGAGGTCGCTGACCGGATCCTCCAGACGGTTCGGGAGGCGGGCGCCTTCCTCATCGAGGACGACTGGGCGAGGGACTTCACGATCACGGGGGAGGCGGGCCCGCTGGCGGCCCGCGACGACAGCGGCCACGTCGTCCACCTGCGCTCCCTGACCAAGAGCGTGGCACCGTCCGTGCGGGTGGCGGCGGTCACGGCTCGAGGGCCGGCGCGAGATCGCATCCTGACGGAGGTGCGCGCGGCCAACATGTACGTCAGCTCGGCACTGCAGGCCGTGGCGCTGGACGTCGTGACCCAGCCAGGGTGGCGCACCCACCTGCGCGCGATGCGGCGCCAGCTCGGGGAGCGCCGCGACCTGCTCGTGGACGCGGTGCGCGAGCACCTACCCATGGGGGAGGTCACCCTGCCGTCCGGTGGGCTCAACCTCTGGGTACGCCTGCCCGACGAGACGGACCTGCCGCGACTGGTCACCGGCTGCGAGGCGAAGGGGGTGCTCGTCGCGGGTGGCGACGACTGGTTCCCCGCGGAGCCGGTGGGCAGGCACCTGCGGTTGAACTACTCCGGGCCCAACCCGGGGGCCTTCGACGAGGGGACGCGCATCATCGGCGCGACCCTCGCGGAGGTCACTTGATGCCGAGGGACTCGCTGTTGGTGGCGGTGTCGCCCTCGGCGTAGGTG
>JAKDKQ010000372.1 GCA_030453295.1 Janibacter sp. | reverse complement strand
ACGGTCGCCTCGAAGACATAGGCCTCCTCGCGTCCGTCCTGCAGCTGGCGCACATAGCGGAAGTCCTCGAAGACCTCCGTCACCGCGCGCAGGATGGCGTTGGTGATCGGCTTGCCCGGATAGGGCGTGTGGGCGACGGGGCTGCGGAAGACGACATCATCGGAGAGCAGTGCTTCGACGGCGTCCATGTCATGGCGTTCGATGGCTTCACGGAACATGCGCTCAACCTACTCAACAATGTGACTAGGTGCTAGGGGTAACATCGCGGCATGGCACTCCAGGACGCGATCCTCACCGCTCTCGCCCACGACGAGTCCTCGGGCTACGACCTGGCCAAGGCCTTCGACGTCTCTGTCGCCAACTACTGGACCGCCAGCCCGCAGCAGCTCTACCGCGAGCTGGACAAGCTCGAGGACGCCGGGCTGGTCACGGCGCGCACCGTGGCCCAGACCAAGCGGCCCGACAAGCGCGTCTTCCGGTTGACCGCGGCCGGACGCAAGGCGCTGCGCGCGCACACGCTGCGCTCGCCCAAGCCGATGGCCGTGCGTGACGAGCTGCTCGTCCAGGTCGCGGCACTCGAGTCGGGCGACCCGGAGGCGATCCGTGAGCATGTCGTCGAGCGGATGGAGGCCTTCGAGGCCAAGCTCGCCGTCTACCACCTCGTGCAGGAGCGCACCCTCGCCGGGCGCAGCGAGGCTGACTACCTCGTGGCGGAGCCGCGCGTGGGGCAGTACCTCACGCTGCTGCGGGGGATCAGCTTCGAGGAGGAAAACATCCGCTGGGCTCAGCAAGTGCTCGCGGTCCTCGACGCCCGAGCGGCAGCAGCCGCGGAGTGATTCGGCCGCTCTGCCGTTGCTCCGTACTCTGTTCCACTCACGGGGTCGGGTCACGTGCGTGAGGCCACACCCTGGGTGGTTCATCGTACGGAGCAACGGCAGAGGCAGCGGCAGACATCGGTGACCCACGCGGACGACGAAGGGGGACCCTCCCGTGATCGGAAGTGTCCCCCTTCGGCCGTGGCTGTGTGCTCTACGGCTCAGTCCTGCATCTGCTCCCGCAGTGCGCGAGCAGCACGCTCGGCGACCTGGTCGACGTCCCCGGCAGACTGTGCCACCTGACGGGACCCGCGACGCGGCGCCGACCCGCCGGCCTGCAGCTGCGGCAGCAGCTGGGCCATGAGCAGCGTCGACAGCGCGGAGCTGTCGCTCGCGCCGGCGTCGGTGTGCACGATGACCGGCCGCGGGGCGTCCTCGGCGAGGGTCGCGCCCACGTCGAGGCGACGACGGGCGAGCTCGTAGCCGAGCACCGCACGGTTGTCGCGGTAGGCCGTGGCCAGCTGCTCCTGGGCCTTGGCCTCACCCTGGGCCGCGACGAGGTTGGTGCGGGCCCGGGTCTCGATCTCGTAGCGGATCTTCTGCGCCTCGGTCTCGCGCTCCTCGAGCATCTGCGCGACATCCTTGCGGGCCTTGTTGAGCGAGGCCTGGACCTCGACGACCTTGGCGTCGCGCACCTTCTTGGAGCGCTCGATCTCGAGCAGGAGGGTGTCGATGCGACGCTTGCGCGTCAGCTCCCACTCCTTTTCGTACGCGACGAGCTCCTTGGCAACCCGCTCGCGCGTGGCGATGTGCTCGCGGTACTGGTCGGGCAGCTGCACGTCGGGGATGTTGCAGCCCATGATCTGCACGCCATAGCGGGTCAGCTGACGGTTGAGGATCTCCTGCATGTCCTTGACGTCGCTGCCGCGCAGGTCGTAGGCCTGCTCGGTGCGCACCTGGCGGCTGCGCTGACGGATCGCGTCCTGCACCGAGTTGGACAGGACCAGGTCGAAGTTGCCTGCGCCGATCGTCTGGACGAAGCGGATCGCGTCGACGATGCGGAACCGCAGGAAGAACTCGATCGACTTCAGCGGCACGTTTTCATGCGTCGGGGAGCTGAGCACTGGTGCGGTGTACGGGATCTCGGTCGTCACGTCGACGACATAGGCGACCCGCGCCCACGGGTGCCACAGGTAGTGCCGCCCGGGGGAGAGGCCGGGACCGGAGATGGCGCCGAACTTCGTCAGCACCCCGACCGTGCCCTCCTCGATCTCGACGATCGAGGAGCGCCACCACCACAGGGCCGAGAGCAGGACGGCGACGATTGCGACGAAGATCGACAGCCCGCCCATCGCCCCGTGATCGGTCGCAGCGAGGAAGACACCGCTGAGCAGCGCCCACAGGCCGAACCAGATGAGCGAGGTCCAGGCCAGACCGCGCTTGTCCTTGGGGATGACGACGGGGACGAGGGAGCCGGAGTCGCCGCCGCGCAGGTACCGCGCGACATCGCTCCAGCCGGAGACGACCTCCTTGATCGAGCTCATGCCCTGGCCGCGCGCTGCGCGGACCGCCTGCTCCATCATCTGGTCACTCATTGCGCTCACCCTCGCTCGGGTCGGTCTGGGTCATCGGCTCGGTCATCGGTGGCGGTGGTGGCAGGTCGACCGG
>JAKDKQ010000371.1 GCA_030453295.1 Janibacter sp. | reverse complement strand
GTTCGCCCCGCTGGGACTCGTCGAAAGCGGTCACGCTGCCGTCCCCGGATCGATAGCCGAGGTCTTGGTCATCCTCGGCGCCGGATGAGGAGCACGCGGCGAGAGCACCGGTGGCAGCGATGGCACCTGCCGCGGTGAGGAGACTTCGGCGGGATGGACGACGTGCGGTCATTCGGGTCTCATGCTCCTGAGGTTGTCGGCGCGTGTGCGTGGATGCGCGGCGAGGTATCGGGGTCGTCGTTCGTCAGAACCGAGGTGGCTGGAGGATGCCGCTCGGCCTCTCGGCGTGATGGCGATTCGGTCCACGGGCCAGTGATCACAGGATCGTGACCCAGTAGTTCCAGAACCTGATGGCGATGAGCACGATGATCACGAGGTACCACGCGGTCAGTGCTGCTGCGCGGTACTCGATGAGCACTGATACCACCCGGGGTACGTGCCGAGCCGTGGTGGCTCGCCAACGCTGGAGGTTGTGGATGGTGGTGTGCCAGAAGACGGCGATGGTCACGACCCACACGATCATGCAGTAGGGGCACAGTGCGCCGATGACGTACAGGCTCTGGAAGATCAGCCAGTGGATGAACACCACCGCGAGGGTTACCGCTGCCTGGGCCGCCACCCACAACCATGCACGAAGGCTCGTGGCACTGACCAGGACTGCTCCGAGCATGGCAAGGGCTGCGAACCCGGCGACCCCGATGAGCGGGTTGGGGATACCGAATGCGTCTGCCTGCGGGGTGACCATGACCGAGCCGCAGGACAGGATCGGGTTGATGCTGCACGAGGGGACGTAGTCCGGGTTCTTGAGCAGCTCGATCTTCTCCACGAGCAGCACGACGGCGCAGAGCAGCCCGATCAGGCCCCCGACGAGGTACAGCCAGCCCAGGCCACGAGCGTTGCCCGCAGCCATCGGGGTGACGGCGGTCGGCTCAGTCTTCGATTGCGGCATCAAGCATGGTCTCGAAGTCGGCGATGGTGGTCGGCTCGATCTTGTTGCCGTCGAGGAAGAACGTGGGTGTGCCGGTGACACCCAGTGTCTGGGCGTCCTTCGTGCTCTGCTCGATGCGCTTCGCGGCGGCGGGGTCCTTCAGGCTGGCGCGGTACTGCTTCATGTCCAGCCCCAGCTCCTGGGCATATCCCTCGAAGGTCTTCTCCTTCGAGGCCTCGGAGTGGCTCCACTCGGCCTGCGTCTCGAAGAGCTTGTCGTGCATCTCCTCGAACTTGTCCTGCTCACGGGCGGCCTCGGCAGCCAGTGCCGCGTTCATCGAGTTTCCGTGGAGGGGCAGGTAGCGCACCACGAAGGTCACGTCGTTGCCGTACTTCTCTCGCAGGTCTGTCATGACGGGGTGGGCTGCGCCGCAGGCCTCGCACTCGAAGTCGAGGTACTCCACGAACACTGCCTTCTTGCCGGAGGTCAGGCGGGGGCTGTCATCGCGCACCAAGGGCGCGGACGCCCCGCTTCCGGACCCCGTGGGTGCCGCTTCTTCGCCGGCCCGGCTGAACGTCACCGCAGCGACCAAGGCCACCAGGACCGCCACGATCATGACCATGGACAGTTTCAGGCTCTTGCTCATCGGGATCCAATCATCGAAGGGGGCTGCTGGCGCGCAGGGTAGTCATCGATTCTGGCCACAGGCTGGGAATGGCGCTGGGTGCGGATGGCTCGCAGACCGTTGGCGATGACGATGACCTCGGCGACCTCGTGGACCAGCACGACCGCGGCCAGACCCAGCACGCCGAACAGAGCGAGCGGGAAGAGGACCGCGATCAGGGCCACCGACATTATGACGTTTTGGGTCATGATCGCTCGTCCGCGGCGGGCATGTGCGAGGGCCTGTGGCAGCAGGCGGAGGTCGTGGCCGGTGAAGGCAACGTCTGCGGACTCGACTGCGGCGGCGGAACCGCCGGCACCCATCGCGATACCGACGGTGGCAGTGGCCAGGGCGGGCGCGTCGTTGATTCCGTCGCCGATCATCGCCGTCGGGGCCGTGGCCATCGAGGCGCGGATGTGGTCGGCCTTGTCCTGGGGCAGGGACTCCGCGTGCACCTGTCGGATGCCGGCTTCAGCGGCGATGGCCTGCGCGGTGCGTGTGTTGTCACCTGTGAGCATCACGGTGGACACGCCCTGCTGGTGCAGGGCGGCGATGGCCTGGGCTGCCTCGGGGCGTAGCTCGTCGCGGATGCCGATCACGCCGCATGCTTGATCGTTGACCTCGACCACCATCAGGCTCATGCCTTGGCTGGCCATGGCGTCGGCCTGCTCGCTCAGGTCGTTCGGGGCGACCCAGCGGGGGCTGCCCACGCGTACCCGGTGTCCGTCCACCAACCCGCTGACGCCGTGTCCGGCGTGCTCGTGGACATCGCTCGCCGCAGGATGAACTGGTGAGGCAGCGACCACCGCCGACGCCAGGGGGTGGGTGCTGGTGGCCTCCAGTGCCGCTGCCAAGGAGAGCACCTCAGCGTCGGTGTGGCCCTTGGCCGCGTGAGTGGCCA
>JAKDKQ010000370.1 GCA_030453295.1 Janibacter sp. | reverse complement strand
TCGCCGTGCAGCCAGATCGTTGGGACGCGCAGGTGGCCGCCGACGTTGATCGCCTCGATCATCGCGCGCAGCGCCTTGAGGGTCGGGCGCTTGAAGTCGCCATGCCAGACCAGCTCGTCCTGCTCGTAGGCGCGCCCCACGTCGGGGTCCCGGCTGAGCGTGGAGATGTCGATGGGCGTCGGCGGGATCTCGTCCAGATCGGCCAGCGAGGTGGCCGCCCACGAGCCGAGGACGGGCCCCGACAGCACGGTGGCGCTGAGCGTCTGCGGGTATCGCTGGGTGTAGCGGGCGGCGATCATCCCGCCCATCGAGTGGCCGATGAGCACGAGCGGCAGGTCGGGGTGGGCCTCGTGGGCCCGCTGCACCAGCAGGTGCAGGTCGTCGACGACCGGCTCGAAGTCCTCGATGAGCACCCGCTCGCCCTCGCTGCGTCCGTGACCGAGGTGGTCGTGCGCGTAGACGACGGCACCGTCGGAGGTGAGTCGGTCGGCCACCCACTGGTAGCGCCCGGTGTGCTCGCCGTAGCCGTGGGCGATGACCGCCACCCATGTCGGGTCGCCCGGTGGGCTCCACAGCGATCCGATGAGGAGGCCGGCGTGGCCCTGGGTCTCGATGTCCTCGGGCGGGATGGTGCTCACGGGGTCCTCCTGGGTGACGTCGGTGTCGAGCTCCAGTCTCGCAGCCACGGAGGGGCGAAGGGAGGGCCCGTCCCGACCCGTGGGAACACAAGCGGTGTCACGGCGCGTTGGACGAAGCCGCACCAGACGACGGGGAGAGCCTTGGCCGCACGCGAGACCAACCAGACGACCATCGACGACGCGCTCCGCGAGGAGCAGGAAGCCCTCGACACGGCGCACGAGCGCCGCACGAGCCTGATGGCCGAGCTCGCGCAGCGGCTGGAGCGCAGCGCCACGCAGGACTCGGTCGCCGCGACGGCACTGACGGCGACACGGGCCCGCCGGGCGGAGCTGGAGCAGGCGGAGCAGGGGCTCGTCTTCGGGCGGCTCGACGGGCAGGACGGCAGCGTGCTGCGCATCGGACGGGTCGGGGTGCCGGCGCCGGACGACGACGCGGATCCCCTCGTCGTCGATTGGCGGGCCAGCGCCTCCCGCGCCTTTTACACCGCCACTGCCGTTGCGCCCCAAGGGATGTCGCGTCGCCGGCACATCCGCACGGACGGTCCGCTGGTCGTCGGGGTGGACGACGAGGCCCTCGATGGGTCGAGCGGCGGCGAGCTCGTGGGTGAGGGCGCACTCCTGGCCGCACTCGACGAGCGTCGCACCGGCCGCATGGGGACCGCGGTCGCCACCTTGCAGCGGGAGCAGGACGACATCGTGCGGGCCGATGCCCGCGGAGCCCTCGTGGTGCAGGGCGGTCCGGGTACCGGCAAGACCGTCGTGGCCCTGCACCGCGTGGCTTACCTGCTCTTCGCCCACCCCCAGCTGGCCCGGGCGGGGGTGCTGGTCCTCGGGCCGTCGCAGCGTTTCCTCGACTACATCGCGCAGGTCCTGCCCGCGCTCGGGGAGACCGCTGTCGTCTCGGCGACCTGCGAGACCCTCGTCCCCGGGGTGCGCCCGGAGCGAAGGGAGGAGCGTCGCCTCGCCGAGATCAAGGGTCGTGCCCTGTGGCAGGAGGCGCTCGCCCGACGGGTCGCGGAGCTGGTGCCACCCCCTTCGGACCTGGCCGTGCGGTGGGACGGCGAGGACCACATCGTGCCGCGGGCGACCGTCGAGCGACTGCAACTCAACGCGCTGTCCGGCCGCGGGTACCACCCGGCGCGACAGATCTTCGTCGAACACCTCGTCGACGTGCTCACCGACCTCGTCGCCGAGCGGGTCGTCGAGCTGCTGGAGGCAACCGAGGAGGGCCTGGAGGACATCCTCGCCACGGTCGACGCCGGCCTGGCCAGGAGGGATGACCGCGGTGTGCGGACCCAGGTCTCGGGCGGCGCCGTCGACGGTGAGCTGAGCGAGGCAGAGGTCGAGGAGCTGCGCGCCCGGATCGAGGCCGACCCCGCGCTGGCGGACCGGGTGCGGCAGTGGTGGCCGGACCGGGACCCGGCCACGGAGCTGAGGATCCTGCTCTCGGACCCCGGTGCGCTCGCCGAGCTCGCACCCGGGCTGACCGGCGAGGAGCGGGACCTCGTGGTCGCCGAGCCGGCTGAGATGGCGCCCAGCGACATCGCGCTGCTCGACGCGATGGCCGACCTCCTCGGCGAGGAGGGGAATAGGGGTCAGCAGGGGGAGTTCCTCGCGGACCGGGCTGCGGCACAGCGCGACTGGGTCTACGGCCACGTGGTCGTCGACGAGGCGCAGGAGCTGTCGGCGATGGAGTGGCAGATGGTCGCGCGACGCTGCCCCGGGTACTCGATCACTGCGGTCGGTGACATCGACCAGACCGAGGCGCCGCACGACCACAGCACGTGGGAGGGCGCGGTCGGAGAGGTCCTCACCGATCGGTGGCGGCAGGCGGACCTGACGATCTGCTACCGCAC
>JAKDKQ010000369.1 GCA_030453295.1 Janibacter sp. | reverse complement strand
AGGAAGGAGTCGATCAGGCCCTGACGGCTCGAGGAGTCCTGCAGCTCGTGACCGACGATGCGCCCGGCCAGGTCGGTCGAGAGACGACCCACCTCGCTGCGCAGCGACACGGATGCCTGCTGCCGCTCGGCCGCGATCTGCTTCTGCGCCGAGTCGGTGATGCGGTTGGACTCGTCCTGGGCCTGCCCGCGCATCTCCGCGACGATCGCAGCGCCCTCGGCGCGTGCGTCCTCACGGATCTTCGCGGCCTCGGCACGGGCCTCGGCCAGCTGTGCCTCGTACTCGGCCTTGGCGGCCTCGGCCTCGGCCTGGGCGTTCTCGGCCTGGGCGATGCCACCCTCGATGGCGGCGTGGCGCTCCTCGTAGGCCTTCTCGAGGTTCGGGGCGACCTTCTTCGCGACGACCCAGAAGAGGATCGCGAACATGACGAGACCGAAGACGAGCTCTTCCCATTCCGGGATGAGGGGCATGGTCTCGCCCTCTCCGCCCGACGCGGCGAGCGCCACGACCGATGACACGGTTGCGGTGATGTGCACGGGTACTCCTAGTTACTGGTGCCGATGTCGAAAGCCGTTACCGGCGAGTCAGAGGACGAAGGCAAGAACCAGACCGAAGATGGCGAGTGCCTCGGCGAGGGCGAAGCCGAGGATGGCGATCGGCTGCAGGAGGCCACGGGCCTCGGGCTGACGGGCGACACCGTTGATGTAGGCGGCGAAGATCAGACCGACGGCGATGGCCGGGCCGATGGCGGACAGACCGTAACCAATGAGGGAAAGCGAGCCGGTGATTTCCACGATGATTCCTCTTTCGTGTTTCTGTGATCCATCGCGAGGGCATCTCGCGAGGAAGTTCTGGTGTGTGGAGCTATGAAGTTGTAGGTCGAACGCTCCGACGTCAGTGGTCGTCGGCGACGGCGGCGGCGATGTAACTCGCCGCCAGGAGAGTGAAGACGAAGGCCTGGAGGAACTGCACCAGGATCTCGAAGAGGACCATCACGCCGGCCATGAGGAAGGTCGGGACGGACAGTGCCTGCAGGAGGATGCCGTCACCGTGGAGCAGGAAGTAGAAGGCTCCCGTGACGAAGAGGTAGATCACCATGTGGCCGGCGAACATGTTGCCGAAGAGTCGCAGGGCGAGCGTCAGCGGGCGGGTGATGAAGTAGGTGATCAGCTCGAGCAGGAAGACGAAGGGGACGATCCACGAGGGCAGGCCCGGGGGGATCATGTGCTTGAAGTACCCGCCGAGACCCATCTTCTGGATGCTGACCCAGTGGTAGACGACGTAGACAACCAGTGTCAGGGCGATCGGGAACCCGACCTTGCCGGTGACCGGGTTCATCGTCAGGAAGAAGGACCCCGCGAGGTTGTAGAAGAGGACCATCAGGAAGAGCGTGACCAGCAGGGGCACGTACTTCTTGAACTCCTTGGTCCCGATCATGTCGCGGGCCACCGAGTTGCGGGGGAAGTTGTAGACACCCTCGAGGAGCCATTGGCCCTTGCTGGGAACGACAGCGGCGTTCTTGCTCAGCATGATGAGGACGAGCGACAGGACACCCGTGATGATCGCGGCCCAGGCCATCTGGTTGGTCACCGTGACGGGACCCACCTCGAAGAGGGGCTGCCAGAAGATGGCCGGCGTCGGGGGCTGGTAGCTCTCGCCGCCGCCGGAAGCGGGCAGCAGCGCGGGAGCAAGCGCAGTCAGGGTCACTGAATCTCCTCGTTGTGTGGCTGGGCAGCCGTCGTCGGCCCCTTGCGGGTGTCAACAGTCAGGGGTGCCTGGGACGTACCGTAGCGGAGCCAGATGATGTAGAGCGACAGGGCCATCCCGGTGACGATCCCGAGCGCGACGAGACCGGTCACGTCGAGCCAGCGGTCGGCCAGAAGACCGAGTCCTCCGAAGACGATCGGCCCGGTGATGAGGTAGGCGAGCACCGTCGAGCCCATCGCGTCTGCGCGGGCCGTCGGGCTGGGCAGGGTCGGGTCACCGGTGTACCGCTCGGACGTGGCGGCCGTCTGCTCCGGCGTCGCCGATGCCTTGGTCACCAGACGCGGCGCCTGTGTGCGTGCCCGTCGCGGGTGCGCGCTCATGCGTGGCCACCCTGGGGGTAGACCTCGTGGCGGGCCCGGACGTAGCCGACCAGCTGGCCGACCTGCAGCAGCACGACCTCGACGACGGTGGCGGCCGCCGCGACCGGTCCATCGAGCCAGCTCATCTGGCTCAACGCCGCGATGCCAGCGATGAGCACGATGATCTGGCCCATGAAGACCAGTCCGGCCCCAGCCATGGAGGCTCCGGGGTCACCCGCGACGACGAGCGAGATGGCGATGACGCCCAAGAGCATCACGACGAAGGCGAGCAAGGAGCCGGCCAGTGCACTGAGGGCGCCGTCAGCCCCCTTCGCCACGGCTCCGACAGCGGTCAGGAGCGCCGTCCCGACGACTCCGGCAACGAGGACACCTCGGCGCATGCCCTGCACGGGGCTGCGGCGGGAGGTCG
>JAKDKQ010000368.1 GCA_030453295.1 Janibacter sp. | reverse complement strand
CCCAGCACGCTGGCGCCGATGACCACGGCCCAGGCCGGCGCCTTCCACACGGTCAGGGCGACGAAGGCGATCGCCGCGACGACCATCGTCCCCGCACCGGTGATGCCCTGGGTGAGGACGGGGTCGTAGAGCGCGGCGGCCAGGAGCCCGACGACCGCCGCCCCGGCCCCCGCCAGGGCGCGGCGAGCGCGGGCCGAGCGGCGCAGCCGCTGCCAGAAGGGCAGACCGGCGACCACGAGCAGCGCCGACGGCAGGAAGATCGCGAGCAGCGCGACGAGGGCCCCGAGCGGGGCGCTCTGCCCGGGCACCAGCGCACCGAGGTAGGCGGAGAAGGTGAAGAGCGGCCCGGGGACGGCCTGCGCCGCGCCGTAGCCGGCGAGGAAGTCCCCGTGCCCGACGAGGCCGGTGCCGACCGTCTCGGCCTCGAGCAGCGGCAGCACCACGTGCCCGCCACCGAAGACGAGCGACCCGACCCGGTAGAAGGAGTCGACGATGCCCAGCGTCGGGTCGTGGACGAGCGCCGCGAGGACGGGAAGGGAGATGAGCAGCCCCACCCAGATCGTCAGGGCCGTGAGGGCGGTGCGCCGTCGGACGGGGACGGCCTCGTCCTCCTCGTCCGTGACCGGGTCCGCCGAGAGCCAGAGCAGCCCCGCGAGAGCCCCCAGGACGATGGCGGCGACCTGGCTGGCGGCAGACGGCAGGAGCAGGACGACCGCGAGCGCGGCCACCGCGATCGTGGCGCGACGCGGCCCGACGGCGAGCGTGCGCGCCATCCCGATCACCGCATGGGCCACGACGGCGACGGCAGCGGCCTTGAGACCCAGCAACCACCCTTCGTCCCCGGTGACGCCGACCGCCTGCGCGCCGAGGGCAAAGCCGAGCATGAGCAGGGCCGAAGGGAGGGTGAAGCCCACCCATGCCGCGGCCATGCCGAGGTAGCCGGCACGGCGCAGCCCGATCGCCATCCCCACCTGGCTCGAGGCCGGTCCGGGCAGGAACTGGCAGAGCGCGACGAGGTCGGCGTAGGCCGCCTCGGTGAGCCACTGGCGCCGCACGACGAAGGCATCGCGGAAGTAGCCCAAATGCGCCACCGGCCCCCCGAAGCTGGTGAGTCCGAGGAGGAGGAAGACGCGGAAGACCTCGAGTGCGCGCACGCCTACCCTGCTCTCGTGGACATCATGTGGCACGACGCCCGCTCCCTGAGGAGCTTGCGCAGCAAGCGTCTCGAAGGGAACGACGCCCTCCGCGCCCACCTCGGCGCGGACATCGAGGTCGGCCGGCACTGCCCGTCGTGCGGCTCGACGACCCACGGCCGCCCATGGGTCCGGCTGGCCGACGGGACGAGCCCCCCTGTCAGCCTCTCCCGCTGCGGCGAGCACCTCGTGACGGTCGTCGCCGACGACCCGGTCGGGATCGACGTCGAGTCGATCGCCGCGGTCGACGCCCGCTGGGACCCGACCCTGGTCCTCCACCCGAGCGAAAAGCACCCGCACGACCTTAAGGAGATGCGGACCCCTGCGCACGACCTTAAGGAGATGCGGACTTTTGCGCACGACCTTAAGGAGATGCGGCACTGGGCGGCCATGTGGTGCCGCAAGGAGGCAATCCTCAAGGCGCTCGGCACGGGCCTGAGCACGCCGATGAGCGAGATCCGGGTCGCTGACTGGCAGGTCGAGGACATCGCGGCCCCCGATGGCCTGGCCGCAGCCGTCGTCGTCATCCCTCAGGCCGGCAGGGGTGGCAGCTCGACCTCGTAGAGCCATGCCTGGAAGAGGTCCCCGAGGTCCTCCCCCGTGACGCTCTCCGCATGCGCGACAAACATGGCGGTGGTGACATTGGTGTGGCGCTGCGTGGCGCTCCAGGTCCGCAGCACCTCGAAGAAGGCGTCGTCGCCGACCCGGTGACGCAGCGCGTGCAGGGTGAGCGCGCCGCGCTTGTAGACCCGGTCGTCGAACATCAGCTCGGCGCCCGGGTCACCGAGGAGCAGCTCGTCACCGTCATCGGTACGCACCCGCTCGTGGTGCACCTCCGCGCGCTCGCCGACGGTCATCAGCCCGACGTGCTCGGACCACAGCCACTCGGAGTAGCAGGCGAAGCCTTCGTGCAGCCAGATGTCCCGCCAGTGCGTGAGGGTCACGGAGTTGCCCCACCACTGGTGGCTCAGCTCGTGGGCGACGAGCCGGATGCTCTCCCAGTCGTCGCTCATGAAGTTGCGACCGAAGGTCGACAGGCCCTGCGACTCCAGCGGGATCTCCAGGTCGTCGTCGGTGATCACCGCGGTGTACGACGCGAAGGGGTAGTCCCCGAAGAGCTCGGCGTAGAGCCCCAGCATCTGCGGCTGCTTGCCGAAGGCCGCCCGGAAGCCCTCTCGGGGGCGGTCGGCGGGTGCCACGACGCGGACGGGGACGGGCGCTCCCTTCTGCTCGAGCACCTCGTACTGGCCGATCTGCACCGTGGCGAGGTAGGTCGCCATCGGGTCGTCCTGGCGGTAGGTCCA
>JAKDKQ010000367.1 GCA_030453295.1 Janibacter sp. | reverse complement strand
GGGCGATGGCGACGGTCGTGCCGGCCACGACGACGGCGCTGCCGGCCGTGCCCACCGCGTGCGCGATGGAGTCGGTCAGCTCGCGGCCGTCGAGCATCTGGGTGCGGTGCCGGTTGACGATGAAGAGGGCGTAGTCGATGCCGACGGCCAGACCGAGCATGAGGGCGAGCGCCGGGGTCATCGCGTGCATGTCGAAGAAGTGGGTCGCGGCGAGTGCCCCGGCCAGACCGACCCCGACGCCCAGCAGGGCGCCCGCGATGGGCAGCCCGGCGGCGACGAGCGAGCCGAGGGCGAGCACGAGGACGAGCGCGGCGATGACCAGACCGACCGCCTCGCCGGGGCCGACGAGCGTGTTCTCCTGGGTGATCTCGACGCTGTACTCCGCGTCGATGCCGGCGTCCTGCAGCTGCTGGCCGATCTCGACGATCGACTCCTTGACCTCGGGGTCGACCGAGTTGGTGTTGGTGTCGAACTGGATCTGGGTCAGGGCATAGCCGTCATCGGTGACGAAGCGGGTGTCGGCCGCCGCGTCCGTGATGCTCGTGCCGGCCGCGTACTGGGTCTTGCCCGTGGCGAGCGTGCGCTCGCCCTTGGCGTATTTCGCCTTGGCGTCCTTGAGGTCCTTCTGCCCGTCCTCCACCTGCTGGCGGATGTCGGCGAGCATCGGGCTGTCCGGGTCGTTGGCCTCGAACCACCGGATCCAGGCCTTGCCGTAGTCGATCTGCCCCTGGCCCGTGGAGATCTTGGTCCAGGCCGTCTCCAGGTCCGCGGTCCCCGTGGCGATCTCGTCCTTGCCGGTGGCCAGATCGGCCCGGGAGTCATCGAGGGTGCGCTGGTTGGCGAAGGGGTTGATGACCCCCTTCACGTGGGGCTGCTTCGCCCACTCGGCGTAGACGTCGTCGATCGCTCGGCGCTGCTCGGGGGTGAACTCGCCCTCGTCCGTGTGCAGGACGATGGTGCCGAAGCCACCTGCTGCGTCGGGGATCTCGGTCTGCAGGTCCGTCAGGACGGCCTCGAAGTCGCTGCCCGGCACGGAGACCTCGTTGGTCATCGGGCGGCCGAAGGACAGCGCGGCGGCACCGGCGGCCACGAGCACGACCAACCAGATGACGAGCACGCGCTTGGCGTGCACGGCGCACCAGCGACCGAGGCGATGAAGGCGAAGGGCCATGGGATCCAGCTCCTGACGACGGGGCCGTGCCCTGCCGGACACGTTTTCTACTTCCGTAGAACGAGATATCTACAAATGTAGAGTGATGACATCAAGGGGTCAAATCTGAGGGAAGATGGCGCGGTGATCCCCCCTTCGCCATCCGTCTCGTCCCCAGACGCCGGCGGGCGGGTCGGGATCGCCCTGACGGCCCTCGTGCTCGGCGGGGTCGGGATCGGGGTGACGGAGTTCGTCACCATGGGGCTCCTGCCCGAGATCGCCCACGGCATCGGCACGAGCATCCCGCAGGCCGGGCACACGATCTCCGCGTACGCGCTGGGGGTCGTCATCGGCGCCCCGACGATCGCGATCTTCGGCAACCGACTGCCCCGTCGCGAGCTGCTGGTCGCGCTCATGGCCCTCTTCGCCATCGGCAATGCGCTGAGCGCGATGGCCAGCGGCTACGAGCTGCTCATGCTGGCGCGCTTCGTGGCGGGCATCCCCCACGGCGCCTTCTTCGGCATCGCCTCGATCGTCGCCTTCGACATCGTCGCCGTCGGACGCGGCGGCTGGGCGGTCAGCCGGATCATGCTCGGCATCCCGATCGCCAATGTCGCGGGCGTGCCGCTCGCCACCTGGCTCGGGCAGCAGGCGGGCTGGCGCTCCGCGTACTGGCTGGTCGCCGGCATCGGCATCCTCACCGCAGTGCTCGTGAGCACCGTCGTGCCCCACCAGGCCGCGGACACCGAGGCCGATGTGCGCAGCGAGCTGGCCGCCTTCAAGGACTCGCAGGTGTGGCTGACCCTGCTCATCGGCTCGATCGGCTTCGGCGGCGTCTTCGCCATGTACTCCTACATCTCCCCGATCCTGCGCAACCAGACCGGCCTGCCCGCGGACGCCGTGCCGATCTACCTCTTCGTCTACGGGGTCGGCGGGCTCGTCGGCACCGTCATCGCCGGCCGCCTGGTCGACCGCTCCGTCCTCGGGACCCTCGTCGGGTCGACGATCGCGACCGGGGCCTCGCTGGCTGCCTTCGCCTGGGCCGCGAACTGGGCGGTCCCGGCAGCGATCGTCCTGCTCCTGGTGTGCATCTCGGTCTCAGCCTTCGTCCTCGCGCTCCAGCTGCGCCTGATGGAGGTCGCCGGCAAGGCCCGCACCCTCGGCGCCGCCGGCAACCACGCCGCCCTCAATGTCGCCAATGCGCTCGGCGCGTGGCTCGGTGGGCTCGTCCTGGCCGCGGGCTGGGGCTGGCAGGCTCCCTCGCTCGTCGGCGCCGGCCTGTCCGTGGCCGGGCTGATCGTCCTCGTCCTCTCCCTTCGGATCCATCGCGGTCGCACGACGCTGGACTGAC
>JAKDKQ010000366.1 GCA_030453295.1 Janibacter sp. | reverse complement strand
CACTTGCGCTGCAGGCCTACGCGGCCGGCTTGAGCTGACCGACCCGACCGACACGCCCTCTGTGCGTGCTGCACAACCGCGCGCACGAGAGCGTGGGCAAACTCGCATTGCGAGAGTGGTCCGCCGGACGGTCGAATGTACGTGTCCTGACAACGCCGTCGACCCCGGAGCTGACGATGACCGACACGCACCACACCGAGCGCCTCGACTCCCGCTCTGGTCTGAGCCGACGGACCTTCATGGGCTACGTCATCGCCGGGGCCACCCTCGCGACGGGCGCCGAGATGACTGTGGGTACCGAGACGGCCGAGGCAGTCATCCCGACGGTGCCCGGTCCGGCGGAGATCCTCGACCTCAACGACCTGCTCACCCTGGCCGCCGCACCCACCGCCACCTTGGTCACGGTGAAGATCGGGACCGACGGGCGCGCGTCCTTCGCCCTCCCCCGGGCCGAGGTCGGGCAGGGGATCGTCACCTCGACGGCGATGATGATCGCCGAGGAGCTCGACCTGCCCGTCGACAAGATCGACGTCACCCTGGCCAAGGCCCGCCCCGAGCTGATGTTCAACCAGCTGACCGGCGGCTCCAACACGACGATCTCGACCTACACCCCGATCCGGGTCGCGGCCGCTCTCGCCAAGCAGCAGCTGCTCAAGGCGGCGGCCATCGTCCTCGGCGACACCGCGGACGCGCTCGTCGCCAAGGCCGGGGTCATCACCGGGCCCACGGGCCAGAGCGTCACCTACGGCGAGCTCGCCGCCAAGGCCTCCGTGGCTGACACCGTCCGTGCGCAGGTCACCCTCAAGACCCGCTCGGAGCACACCGTCATCGGCACGCCGCAGCGCCGCACCGACGCGCTCGAGGCCGTGACGGGCAAGAAGAAGTTCGCGATGGACCTCGACGTGGCCGACGCGCTGCCGACGATGGTCGCCCGCCCGCCGACCCACAACGGCGCGCCCGTCCGGCTGAAGAACGAGGCCGCGGTGCTCGACCTGCCCGGTGTCACCCATGTCGCCAAGATCCCGACCGGCATCGCGGTGCGCGCCAAGACCTTCGGCCAGTGCATCGACGCCATCCGCGAGATGGACATCGAGTGGTCGGGCGGCGACCTCGCGGGCGAGTCCGACGCGACGATCCTGGACAAGGTCAAGAAGGCCCAGCTGCCCATGGCCGTGCCCAAGGTGCCCCTGCTGACCCAGCGGGTCGACGCCGAGTTCACCTTCCGCTTCCGCAGCAACTCCTCCCTCGAGCCCAACTGCGCCATCGCGGACGTGCGTTCCGGCTCCGCCGAGATCTGGGGCTCGCTGAAGTCCCCGGTCGTCGCCCAGGAGGAGATCGCGCTCGAGCTCGGACTGCCCATCCCCAAGGTCACCGTGCACGTGACCCAGGGCGGTGGCTCCTTCGGCCGCAAGCTCTTCCACGACGCCGCGTTGGAGGCCGCCCGGATCTCCAAGGCCATGGGCAAGCCGGTCCGCCTCATGTGGCACCGGGTCGACGAGCCCCGTCAGGGGCGACTGCACCCCATGGCCACCTCACGTGTGCGAGCCACCCATCTGCTGGGCGAGGTGCTCACCTTCGAGCAGCGACACACCAGCGTCCAGACCGACTTCGGTCACGGCCTGGGCGAGATCATCACCGCCCAGGCGGCGAAGCTGCCCGTGGGCGGCAACCTCACCTTCGCGCAGACGATCTTCACGCTCACCCAAGAGGTCCCGTACAACTTCGGGGTCGTCACCCAGCTGCTCAACGAGACCGACGACCGATTCAACACCGGCAGCATGCGCAACATCTACTCCCCGGACGTGCGCGTGGCCAGCGAGCTGGTCGTCGACGAGCTCGCCCGCAAGCTGCGCAAGGACCCCGTGGCCTTCCGCCGCAAGTTCCTGCGCAGCGCGGCAGCCCGGGACGCGCTCGACAAGGTCGCCGAGGTCGGCGAGTGGGGCCGCAAGCTCCCGGACGGCGTGACCCAGGGGGTGGCGATCCACAAGGAGTACAAGGGCGTCACCGCCTGCCTCGTCGAGCTCGACACCCGCCCCCAGACCGTGGGCCGCTCGGTGCGCAACGCCGTCACGGGGCCGCGCGTGACCAAGGCGGTCTTCGCCGTCGACGCCGGCCTGGTCATCAACCCCACGGGGCTGGAGGCACAGATGCTCGGTGGGGTCATGGACGGCATCGCGCTCGCGCTGACCTCGAGCTGCCACTTCGAGGACGGGCACTTCCTCGAGGCCAGCTGGGACAACTACTTCTACACCCGCCAGTGGAATGTCCCCCCGGAGATCACCGTCGAGATCATGCCCTCGACCTCCGGCCAGCCCGGCGGCGCCGGTGAGGCCGGTGTCGCCGCGAGCTTCGCCGCCATCGCGTGCGCCTACGCGCGGGCCACCGGGAAGATGCCCACGGAGTTCCCCATCAACCACGCCGATGAGCTCGCCTTCGAGCCCAAGCCGTTCACCCCGTCGGTGGTCCAGTCGCCGACCGACGGCCTCGACCACACCTACTGAG
>JAKDKQ010000365.1 GCA_030453295.1 Janibacter sp. | reverse complement strand
CTTCTTGGCCGCCTTCTGTGCCGGTGAGGCGGTCGCCTTCGTGGCCGTCCTCTTCTGGGCAGCAACCTGCTTCGCTGGTGCCGTGCGTGCCGGCGCCGCCTTCTTCGTGCCGCTGCTGCGAGGAGCGGTCTTCGTGGGCGGCGGCGTGCGCGTGGTGCTCACCGGCTCTTCGCTCGTCGCGGCAGGCTCGGACCGACGCGCCCGCAGAGTGGCGCTGAGAGCGTCCAGGTCTGCCTGCTCCTCGTCTGGCCAGGCAGACGCATCAGCGTCGCGCTCGCGCAGCGGCGGGACCGCCGTCGCGACCAGCAGCGTGTCTGCCAGTCGGACGACGTCGAGGGCCCGGTCCAGGGTCGTCTCGGTCACCTTCAGGCCCAGGTGGATCAGTCCGCGTACAGGGTCCACGTCACTCCTCAAGTTGGCTGCAGACCACGCTACCCGCTGGTCAGGAGCTCGCCCGCCTCGTCCCCGCGGAGGTGACCGGCGTCGACCGCCGCCCACAGCGCGTCGAGCGACGCTCGGACTGCATCGAGGCCGTCGCCATCGACGTCCAACCCCTTCGCCGTCAGGCGCGCTCGCGCCGTACCGCGGATGTACCAGTCCCCGTCACGAGCCGCCGACGGGTACTCCTCGAGGAGGCCCCGCAGGTCCGTCATGATGAAATCAGGACGGAGCTCTCGAGGCGCTGCCGCAGCGTCAGCGGGTCCATGAACTCCGGTCAGGACGAGCGCCCCGGACATCCCCGTCGCGACGGCGCCGCGGATGTCCGTCTCCAGACGGTCACCCACCGCGATCATCCGCGGCGGCGCGAGGCCCAGCACCTCGGCAGCCATCTGGTACATCGGTGGGTGGGGCTTGCCGATGACCTCCGCATCGACCTCGACAGCCATGCGGACGGCCGCGACGAGCGAACCATTACCGGGCGCCGGGCCGCGCTCCGTCGGCACGGTGACATCGTCGTTCGTGGCCACCCACCGCGCTCCGGCGCGGATGGCATGGGCCGCTTCAGCGAGGTCCGCAGCAGTCACTGCCTGGCCGAAGCCCTGCACGACCGCCATCGGGAGCTCACCGTCAGAGCCCACCGGCCGGAGTCCGGCGGCACGCAGCGCCTCCCCCACTCCCGGCCCTCCGATGGCCAGGACCGGACTACCCGAAGGGAGGTCACGAGCGAGCACCCTCGCGGCGGCCTGCGCGGAGGTGAGTACCGCCTCATCGGTGGTGTTGACCCCGAGCCGACGCAGGTGCTCACCGACGCGATGAGGCGTCCGGGATGCGTTGTTGGTTGCGAAGATCACGGGGACGGTCAGAGCGTTGAGCGTCTCCGGCGCATGCTCGATCGCACGATCTCCTGCATAGACGACACCGTCCAGGTCACAGACCAGTCCGGAATACCGCCTGGCCAGACCCCTCGCTGTCACGACTCCTGGGAGCCCGCACCGTCGTGACTTCCGGGATCCTGCGGCAGGTCGACCTCTTCCAGACGGATGCCGTCGAGCTCGTCGACCCGCTCGATCGCGTCGGTCTCCCCGTCCTGATCCGCAACGGCTGCCTTGGCGAACCACGCACGGGCGTCGTCGCTGCGGCCGACATCGAGGAGGGCGTCGGCATAGGCGTACCAGACACGCGCAGCCCACGGCTTCGTGGCGACCTTGTCGACCTGGCCCTGGAGAGCGAGCACTGCTGCCTGCGGCTGACCCATGTCCCGACGGATCCCCGAACCCACGATGAGCAGCTCGACCTGCTCCTCCTGACCGAGGTGACGCGCCTCCGGCGACCCCAAGAGCTCCAGCGCGCGTGCCGGGCGACCCAGTCCGCGCTCGCAGTCGACCATGAGGGGCAGCAGGTGCGAGGACCCGCTGAGACGACGCACGGTGCGAAACTCGGTCAGCGCCCGCGCAAAGTCACCCATGCGGTAGGCGACGAATCCCAGTGCCTCGCGTGCTGCCGGCACCCGACCCGCTCGGCGGACGGCAGTCTCAGCGTGAGCCAAGGCCCCGTCGAGGTCCTCGGCCTCGAGCAGTGCCGCGACCATGACCAGGTGCTGGGCCACTCCCTCGGCATTTTCCTTGCTCAGGGTGCGTAGCTGCTGGCGCACGCTGCGGTCGATCTCCGCTCCCGTCACCTCGGGAGCGATCGCGGGTTCAGGCTTGCGTCCTTCCTTGGGCACGAGCCGAGAGCCACCGCGGTTGTCATCGTCCTCTCGGTTGGCGCCACCACGTTCGGGGCGGGGGCCGGAACGGGGTCCGTCGCCGCGACCCCCACGGGACGGGCCTCCTGGTCGGCCACCCCCGCTGGGGCGTCCACCGCCACTGCGCTCGGGGCGCCCACCGGGCGCACCTCGGCCACGGCTTGGCCTGCTCGACCTCTCGTCCACGTCCAACAACCTCTCTCGACCTGCTGCCCCTGTCAGGGCAACACTCCCCCGAAGGGGCCATGAATGCAACACATTCTTCAGAACGCGCGAGAGCCCCCAACGACTCGTTGGGGGCTCTCGGCTCAATGGTTGTC
>JAKDKQ010000054.1 GCA_030453295.1 Janibacter sp. | reverse complement strand
CGGCGACGATCCCGGTGCGGCCGGTGCGGCGCGAGAGCTTGATCGCCGTCTCGACGGCCTCGGAGCCACTGTTGCAGAAGAAGACACCAGAGCCCTCGGGTGCCTGCGCGATGCGCAGCACCGCCTCGGCGGCCTCGATCTGCGCCTGGGTGGTGAAGAAGTTGCTGACGTGGACGAGCTCTCCAGCCTGCTTGGAGATCGCCGCGACGAGCTCGGGGTGCCCGTGGCCGAGCGCGTTGACGGCGATGCCACCGAGCAGGTCGAGGTAACGGTTGCCGTCGACATCCCAGATGTAGGAACCCTCACCGCGGGCGACGACGAGACCGGGCAGGCCGAAGACGCCGATGTGGCTGGCGTGGTAGCGCTCCAGCAGCGCCTGGTGGGAGGAGGAGATCTCGGTCATGACGGGCTCCCTTCGCCCAGGTCGTCGTCCTGCTCATCGGGCAGGACCATCGTGCCGAAGCCCTCGGAGGTGAAGAGCTCCAGGAGCATCGAGTGTGGTTGGCGTCCGTCGACGACGTGGGCCTGCGGGACGCCTTCGGTGACGGCTCGGATGCATGCCTCGAGCTTGGGGATCATCCCGGAGTCGACGCGCGTCAGCAGGTCGCGGGCACCCGAGGCGGTCAGGTGGGACAGCAGCGAGTCACGGTCGGGCCAGTCGGCGTAGACCCCGTCGACATCCGTGAGAACGACGAGCTTGTGGGCGCGAAGGGCGACCGCCAGGGCTGCTGCAGCGGTGTCGGCATTGACATTGAGGACCTGCCCGTCGACGTCCAGGTCGGGGGCGATCGTGGAGACCACGGGGATGCGGCCGGCGTCGAGGATGTCCAGCACCGCTGCCGGGTTGACCGACTCGACGTCGCCGACCAGACCGATGTCGACGGTCTCGCCGTCGATGGTCACGTGCTTGCGCCGACCACCGAAGAGGCCAGCGTCCTCGCCCGACAGACCGACGGCCACGGGGCCGTGCTGGTTGAGCAGACCGACGAGCTCTCGCCCGACCTGCCCGGTGAGGACCATCCGCACGACCTCCATCACCTCGGGGGTCGTGACGCGCAGACCGCCCGTGAACTCGCTCTCGAGACCGAGGCGGTCGAGCATGGCCTGGATCTGCGGGCCACCGCCGTGGACGACGACGGGACGCAGGCCGGCATAGCGCAGGAAGACGATGTCCTCGGCGAAGGCTGCCTTGAGGGCGTCGTCCGTCATCGCGTTGCCGCCGTACTTGATGACGACGAGCGCTCCGCGGAACCGCTCGAGCCACGGCAGCGCCTCGACGAGGGTGGTCGCCTTGGACTGGGCGACCCGCAGGGCGGCCGCGTCGATGGCGCCGCGCAGGGTGGAGGTGTCAGGCATCGCTCGTCCTCAGGTGGAGTAGGCGGAGTTCTCGTGGACGTAGTCGTGCGTGAGGTCGTTGGTCCAGACCGTCACCTCGTGGGCGCCGGCGTGCAGGTCGACCTCGACGCGCACCTCACGCTGGTCGAGGTCGACGAGGGAGCGGTCCTCACCGACGCCGCACGATCGGCAGACCTGGATGCCGTTCATCGACACGTCCAGCTGCGCGGGCTCGAAGGCCGCCGTGGTCGTCCCGACCGCCGCCAGGACGCGGCCCCAGTTGGGGTCCTTGCCGAAGATGGCGCACTTGAAGAGGTTGTTGCGCGCGATGCTGCGGGCGACCTCGAGACCGTCCTCCTCGCTCGCGGCGTTGCGCACGACGATCTCGATGTCGTGGGCGGCACCCTCGGCGTCACCGATGAGCTGGCGGGCCAGGTCGGCGCTGACCTCGCGGATGGCCTCGGTGAGCTCGGCGCGGTCGACCGACCTGCCGGAGGCTCCGGAGGCCATCACGACCACGGTGTCGTTGGTCGACATGCACCCGTCGGAGTCGATCCGGTCGAAGGTGGTCCGGGTCGCCTCGCGCAGCGCGGCATCGAGGTCCTCGGCGCTCGTCCCGGCATCGGTCGTGATGACGACGAGCATCGTGGCCAGAGCTGGGGCGAGCATCCCCGCACCCTTGGCCATGCCTCCGACGCTCCACCCGTCGCGGGCGGTGGCTGCGGTCTTGGGCACGGTGTCGGTGGTCATGATGGCTTCGGCGGCGGCCGCTCCACCTCCGGCGTCGAGGGACGTCGCGGCTGCGGTCACGCCGGCAGTGAGCTTGTCCATGGGGAGCAGCTCACCGATGAGACCGGTGCTGCAGACGACCACGTCACCGGCGGCGACGCCGAGGACCTGTGCCGTGTGCTCTGCGGTGGCGTGGGTGTCCTGGAACCCCTGGCCACCGGTGATCGCGTTGGCGCCACCGGAGTTGAGGATGACGGCGTCGGCGCGGCCGTCGGCCACCACCTGACGCGACCACGTGACGGGCGCGGCCTCGACCCGGTTGGTCGTGAAGACCGCGGCGGCATGGTGGTCGGGGCCGTCGTTGACGACGAGGGCCACGTCCGAGCGGCCGCTCGCCTTGAGGCCGGCGGTCACGCCAGCGGCGCGAAATCCTGCGGGCGTCGTCGTGCTCACGGTGCCACTCCTGTCATCGGCAGCCCGGTGGTCTCGGGCAGACCGAGGGCGAGGTTCATGGACTGCACGGCGGCGCCGGCGGTGCCCTTGGTCAGGTTGTCCTCGGCGGCGATCGCGATGACCCGGCCGCTGCGCTCGTCGAGGGTGACCTGGACGTGGACGAGGTTGGAGCCGAGCACGCTGCCGGTGTGGGGCCACTGACCCTCCGGCAGGAGATGGACGCACGGCTCGTCGGCGTAGGCGCTCTCCCACGCGGCGCGGACGGTCGCGGCGTCCGTGCCGGGCACGACCCTGGCCGTGGTCGTCGCGAGGATGCCGCGGGGCATGGGCGCCAGGGTCGGGGTGAAGGAGACGGTGGCGTCCGCACCAGCGGCCACGGTGAGGTTGCGCTGGATCTCGGGGGTGTGGCGGTGTCCACCACCGACGCCGTAGGGGCTCATCGCACCCATGACCTCGGCCCCGATGAGGTGCGGCTTGGTGGAGCGACCGGCACCCGAGGTGCCGGAGGCGGCGACGACGACGACGTCCTGCGGCTCGATGACACCAGCCGCGAGCCCCGGCGCCAAAGCCAGGCTGACGGCCGTCGGGTAGCAGCCGGGGACGGCGATGCGCCGGGCTCCGACGAGGTCCTCACGGTGCTTGCCTCCCCCGGCCTTCATGAGCTCGGGCAGGCCGTAGGGCCAGGTGCCGGCGAAGGGGGTGTCGTAGTAGTCGGCCCAGTCCTGCTCGTCATCGAGGCGGAAGTCGGCGCCGCAGTCGATGATCGTCACGTCCTCGGGCAGCTGCTGCGCGATCGCGGCCGAGTGACCGTGCGGCAACGCGAGGAAGACGACGTCGTGACCAGCGAGGGTGGCCACGTCGGTGGGCTGCAGGATGCGTTCGGCGAGGGGCTGCAGGTGCGGGGCCAGATCGCCCATGCGCACCCCCGCGTTGCCCGAGGCCGTCAGGGCCCCGATCTCGACCTCTGGGTGGGCCAGGAGGAGCCGAGCGATCTCGGCTCCTGCGTAGCCGCTGGCTCCGGCGATGGCTGCGGTGATCACAGTGCATGACCATACGCAGTTACGTAGTTCCATGCAAGAAGGCCGCACCCCGGTCTCGGGATGCGGCCTCCGTGCGGGTGGATCAGCGCTGCTGGGCTCCCGTGGCGCTGGTCGCGGCAGCGACTGCCCGGTCGCGCAGCTGGCTGACCTCGTCGGTCGTGAGCGTCCGATCGGCACGGAAGGTCAGACGGTAGGCCAGGGACTTGCGCCCCTCACCGACCTGGTCGCCGCGGTAGACGTCGAAGAGGGTGAGTGACTCCAGGTCCGCCCCGGCACCCGAGCGCAGCGCCGCAGCGACGACAGCGGCCGGGACGCCTTCCTCGATGACGAGTGCGACATCGGTGTTGGCCACCGGCTGGGTCGACAGCTGGGCCGGGCGTACCGGCTCACCCGAGGCGGCGACGATCGCGTCGAGGTCGAGCTCGGCAGCGACCGTGCGATCCGGCAGCTCCAGTTGGGCACACACCTTGGGGTGCAGCTCGCCGGCGTGGCCCACAACGCCACCATCGGGCAGTGACACCGCGACGCACCGGCCGGGGTGGAAGGGCGTGCACTGCGCCGCCTCGACACCCAGCTCCACGCCGATGGCCGCTCCGAGCGCACGCACCCAGCCGACGACATCGGTCGGGTCGACGGCGCGCGCGGCGCCGTGCGGGCCTGCCGGCAAGGCTGCGCCCGTCGCCGCGATGGCGACGTGGCGCGGCTGCACCGGGACACCACCGGTGATCTGCGCGAGCGTCTCGGCATCCGGCTTGACCCCACCCGGAGGCAACGGAAGGGGGGTGATCCCGCCTGCAGTGACCAGCCCGATCTCGTAGAGCCCGACATCGCGCTGACCACGAGAGACATTGCGTCGCAGGGTGTCCAGCAGCGTGTCGAGGATCGAGGTGCGCATCAGCGGCGCCTCGTCCTGCAGCGGGTTGGCCAGCCGCACGCTCGCGCGCCGCACGTCGTCCGCGGCGTAACCGAGGTCGTCGTGACGCTGCGAGGAGGTGAAGGGGTAGGACAGCACCTCGACGAGGCCGGTCGCCGCGAGGGTGCGGGCGACCACGCGACGGGCGCGCTGCTCGTGGGTCAGCCCGCGTCCCGCGAAGGCACGCGGCACGACCGAGGGGATCTGGTCGTAGCCGCGCACGCGCGCGACCTCCTCGACCAGGTCGGGTCCGTCGGCCAGGTCCGGACGCCAGGTGGGCGGGGTGACGAGGAGGGACTCCCCTTCGTCGCTCACGACGCAGCCGATCGCGGTGAGGCTGGCGATGACCTCCTCGCGCGGGTAGTCCAGCCCGATGTAGCGGGTGGGCAGCCTGGGGTCGAGGGCGATCGACGACGGTGCGGCAGGGGTGCCCACATCGGTGGCGGTCGGATCGGCCGTGCCGCCGCCGTACTCCACCAGCAGGTCGACGGCCAACTGGGCCGCGGCCGCGGTGACCGCCGGGTCGACCCCACGCTCGAAGCGCTTGGAGGCCTCGGTCGCCAGACGGTGGCGTCGAGCGGACCGGGCGACCGACACCGGGTCGAAGTGCGCAGCCTCGACGAGGACATTGACCGTCGACGCGGTGACCTCGCTGGTCTCACCGCCCATGACTCCGGCGATGGCCAGCGGCGTCGTGCCGCCATCGGTGATGAGCAGGTCACCCGGGTCGAGCGCGCGCTCGACATCGTCGAGAGTCTTCAGCTTTTCGCCGGCGCGTGCTCGACGCACCTCGATGGCCCCCGAGAGGGTGTCGAGGTCGAAGGCGTGCAGTGGCTGACCGAGCAGCATCATCACGTAGTTGGTGACGTCGACGGCCAGCGAGATCGGGCGCATCCCGACCTCGGTGAGCCGGCGCTGCATCCACTCCGGCGAGGACGCGCTGGCGTCGATCCCGCGGACGATGCGCGCGACATAGCGGTCGCAGCCCGGCACGCCGTCGACGGGAGCGTCATCGGCGAGACGGACCTCGTAGCCGGGCGCGGTCGCGTCGGCGATCGGCAGGTCCGCCGGGTCGACGAAGGGAGTTCCCTGCGCGAGTGCGTACTCGCGCGCGATCCCGCGCATGGAGAAGCAGTAGCCGCGGTCCGGGGTGACGTTGACCTCGACGGTCTCGGCGTCCAGGCCGAAGACGGGGATGAGGTCATCCCCGGGGGTCAGGCCCGTCAGCGCCTCGGAGCGGTCAGCGAAGTACTCGGTGAGCACGATGATGCCGTCGTGGTCCTCGCCGAGGCCGAGCTCCATCGCGGAGCAGATCATCCCGGCGCTCACGTGGCCGTAGGTCTTGCGCGCGGAGATCTCGAAGTTCCCGGGGAGGACTCCGCCGGGCAGGATCACCGCGACGAGGTCGCCGACGTCGAAGTTGTGCGCGCCGCAGACGATGCCCTGCGGCTCGCCCGTGCCGTTGGCGGCACCGACGTCCACCTGGCACCAGTTGATGGTCTTGCCGTTCTTCTGCTCCTCGGGCGTGCGCTCGAGGACCTTGCCGACGACGAGGGGTCCGGTGATCTCGCCACCGAAGATGTCCTCCTCCTCCAGGCCCACCCGCACGAGGGAGGCGGCGACATCCGCCCCCTTCGCCTCGGGGTCGACCTCGGCCAGCTCACGCAGCCATTCGATGGGGGCCCGCATCAGATCTCCATCCCGAACGCGGCCGAGAAGCGCACGTCTCCCTCGATGATGTCGCGCATGTCAGCAACACCGTGGCGGAGCATGAGCGAGCGCTCGATGCCCAGGCCGAAGGCGAAGCCGGTGTACTCGTCCGGGTCGATCCCGCTGGCCGCGAGGACCTTGCGGTTGACCATGCCGGAGCCACCGAGCTCGATCCAGCCGGTGCCGCCGCAGGTGCGGCAGGCGGAGTCCTCACCACGGCAGACCCAGCACTGGCAGTCGATCTCGGCGCTCGGCTCGGTGAAGGGGAAGTAGTTGGGGCGCAGGCGCGTGACGATGCCTTCGCCGAAGAGGCCCTGGACGAAGGCGTCAAGCGCCCCGCGCAGATGGGCCATCGTGATGCCCTTGTCGACGACGAGGCCCTCGAACTGGTGGAAGACGGGGGTGTGCGTCGCGTCGAGGTCGTCGGTGCGGAAGACCTTGCCCGGGCACAGGACGTAGATGGGGGGCTCGCGGTCGAGCATCGTGCGGATCTGCACGGGCGAGGTGTGCGTGCGCAGCACGACCCCGGCGTCCACGGGCTCGACGAAGAAGGTGTCCTGCTCGCCGCGCGCCGGGTGATCCGGGCCGATGTTGAGAGCGTCGAAGGTGAGCCACTCGGACTCGATCTCGGGGCCTTCGGCGATCTCCCAGCCCATGCCGACGAAGATGTCCTCGACCCGCTCGGTGACGAGGCTGATCGGGTGCCGGGCACCGAGTCGCTGGTGCGGACTCGGGACGGTCAGGTCGAGAGTCTCCTCGACGAGGATCCGCTCGTCACGCTCGGTCTCGAGCTCGGCCTGCCGGGCTGTGAAGGCCTGCCCCACCCGGCCACGGGCCTGGCCGACACGCTTGCCGGCCTCCGCCTTGGCGCTCGGCGGCAGCGCGCCGATCTCGCGGTTGGCGAGCGCCAGGGGACTCTTGTCCCCCTGGTGCGCGCCGCGGATCCGCTTCAGCTCGTCGAGGGACGTGGCGCCCGCAGCGGCATCGAGGGCCGCCAGCACGGCGTCCTCGATCTGCTGCGGGTCGAGCGCGGCGACCTCGACCGGGTCGTAGTTGGTATTGGGTCCAGACACGAGGCCCGAGTCTACGTGGGACGAAGGGGGCTACTTCCGCAGGTCGTGGACCGTGAGGCGGTCACGGGGGTCGAGCTGACCGGCGACGAGCCCCACGACCTTGTCCGGCCCGGTGTAGCTGTCGTACTTGTCGGCGCCCGACTCGTACAGCTGGTAGAGCTGCCCGTCGATGATGACCGAGCCCTCTGCCATGTTGGGGATCGTGTGGGCATCCCCGTTGTCCTCCGTCCAGCCCCCGTCACGACCGAAGTCGTCGGCGGAGACCCGCGTGAGCGTCGACTCGTTGCCCCGACCGTAGCTCGAGGAGTAGTACGCATTGCCGGCCTCGTCGAAGCTGACCCCCTGGGTCTGGGGTGGCACCTGGTAGGTCCCCACGGGGTCGCCGGTCGGGCTCCCGTCCGCACCGATCTCGTACTTGTACATGTTGCCCGGGTCGGCGTCGTCCTTCGTGAACTGGGTGACGTACAGGTGTCCGTCGTGGACCGTCACCGTCGAGTGGGCCCGGGTGTCGATCGTGTCGACGGGAACCGCCGGCAGGGTACGGGTCAGGGTCTCCTCGCCCGTGATCACCTCCAGCGGGTTGTCGATCTCCTCGGTGCGCGGGGCGCGCAGCTGGTCAGTCCGGTAGACCTGCGTGTCCCCACCACCCGCGACATAGGTGTAGTCGCCGTCGACGTACACACCGCCGTAGTGGTCCAGCCCCTCCAACGGGACCCGCGACGTGACCTCGCCGGTCTCCCGGTCGACGAAGACGATCTCCCCGTCGGTGTCGTCGTCCTCGTCGTAGAAGGTGTAGACGAGCTCGTCGTCCCGGGCGTTGTAGGCCAGCCCCTGCGGCACCTGGCTCTTGCTGCTGAAGGGGATCTGCGGTCCGTCCTCGTAGTCGTCGGGCAGCGTGAAGTCCGACGGCACCGGTCGCTCGGACACCGCGTTCGCACCGACCGCCGCGCCAAGGCCGAGGCGGTCGCCACCGCCCGAGCCGGCGACGGCGCGGGAGCCGCCCCCTTCGCCACTGCCCTCGCGCTGCTGCTGCGCCTGCTCCTTGGCCCGCTCCCCCACAGCCCGCAACAGCTGTGCCGCAGCATCCACCTGCTGCTGCGCCCCCCGCCAGTTCGCGTCGAAGACCTCCAGATCAGGACCCGCCCACGACTCCGCCAACACCGCGACACCCGAGGTCCCCGACCCCGCGATCCCCTGCACCCGCTCCGCCTCCACCCGCAAGGCATCACCGATGCCATCGAGGATCTCCGGGTCGTTGCCGTGACTCACGCTCATGACGCTCCACGATAGGCAGACGGACGCTCCTTCTCGATGGGGACGACTCCCCACCCTTCTCTTGACTGATTCAAGTTCTGGTGGGACTCTAGGTGACGATGAGCACCATGATCGAGACCGAGACTGCTGCGGACCTGCTCCGCAGCCACTCCCTGCGTGTCACCGCCCCGCGGGTGGCCGTGCTGCGGGAGCTGTCGGCGATCCCGCACGCCGACGTCGACTCGATCGCCCGGGCGACCCGTGAGCGACTGGGCTCCGTGAGCACGCAGGCCATCTACGACATCCTCGCCGTCCTGTCCGTCAACGGCCTCGTGCGCAAGTTCGGGCCGGCCGGCCACCCGGCCCGCTTCGAGCTCGAGCTCGGCGACAACCACCACCATCTCGTCTGCCGCACCTGCGGCACGATGATCGACGTCGAGTGCGCACCGGGCAAAGCGCCCTGCCTCGACGCCGCTGATGACCACGGCTTCGCGATCGACGAGGCCGAGGTCATCTACTGGGGCATCTGCCCCGCCTGCGCGGCAACGGCGGTCGCCGCCACCACCTGAGCAGTACTGCGCCCCACCCCCACAGAGAAAGAGGAGCAGCAATGGCTACCACGCCTCCCACCCCACAGGCCCGGTCCGATGCACGGGGGACGCTCGACGTCTCCGGTCCGTCGACCCAGGTCAACGGCGCGCCCGCGGTCAGCGACCGCAACAGCCTGTCCGTCGGCAGCAACGGTCCACTCCTGCTGCACGACACCCATCTCGTCGACATGCTCGCGCACTTCAACCGCGAAAACGTGCCCGAGCGCAAGCCGCACGCCAAGGGGGCCGGCGCCTTCGGGCACTTCGAGACGACAGCCGACGTCTCGCAGTACACCAAGGCCGCGGTCTTCCAGCAGGGCACCACGACGCGCATGCTCACGCGCTTCTCGACGGTGGCGGGCGAGCTCGGTTCCCCCGACACCTGGCGGGACGTGCGCGGCTTCGCGATGCGCTTCTACACCTCCGAGGGCAACTTCGACCTCGTCGGCAACAACACCCCGGTCTTCTTCCTGCGTGACCCGCTGAAGTTCCCCAACTTCATCCGTAGCCAGAAGCGGCTCGCCGACAACGGCCTGCGCGACAACACGATGCAGTGGGACTTCTGGTCCAACAACCCGGAGTCGGCCCACCAGGTCACCTACCTGATGGGTGATCGCGGTCTGCCTCGCTCCTGGCGCCACATGAACGGCTACGGCAGCCACACCTACATGTGGGTCAACGCCTCCGGCGAGAAGTTCTGGGTCAAGTACCACTTCCACAGCCAGCAGGGCGTGCAGGGCCTCACCAACGAGGCGGCCGACCGGATCGCCGGCCAGGACGCCGAGTTCCACCGTCGCGACCTCTTCGAGGCGATCGAGCGTGGTGACGCCCCGCAGTGGAAGCTGTCCGTGCAGGTCATGCCCTACGACGACGCGAAGACCTACCGCTTCAACCCCTTCGACCTGACCAAGACCTGGCCGCACGCGGACTACCCGCTCATCGAGGTCGGGACCATGACCCTCGACGAGAACCCGGTCAACTTCTTCGCCCAGATCGACCAGGCCGCGTTCGCTCCGAGCAACACCGTGCCGGGCATCGGCTTCTCGCCCGACAAGATGCTGCTGGGTCGCGTCTTCGCCTACGCCGACGCGCACCGGGCCCGCATCGGTCCCAACTTCCACCAGCTGCCGGTCAACCGGCCCGCCGTCGAGCAGGAGAACCACTACTCCTTCGACGGCCCGATGCGCTACGAGCACTCCGGCTCGGCGCCGACCTACCAGACCAATAGCTTCGGTCGACCGACCGCCGACACCCAGGGCCCCGTCGATGACGGCTGGGAGGCAGATGGTCAGATGGTCCGCTCCGCCTACGAGCTGCACGCCGAGGACGACGACTTCGGTCAGCCCGGCACGCTCGTGCGTGAGGTCTTCGACGACGCCATGCGCGACCGGCTCGTCGACACCGTCATCGGCTCCCTCGGCGGGGTCCAGGACCCGGTCCTCTCCCGCGTCTTCGAGTACTGGACCAATGTCGACGCGACGATCGGTCAGCGCATCCGCGACGGCAAGGCCGCCGCGGA
>JAKDKQ010000364.1 GCA_030453295.1 Janibacter sp. | reverse complement strand
GTCGCGCTGAAGGAGGCCATCGAGGTCGCCGCGAAGCTGCGTCGCGAGTGCGATCCGACGCTGACGGCCGGCGCCTCACGCGCGTACGGACTCGCCGACCTCGCCCTGAGGGGAGTGGAGGTGAGGGCGAGCATCCGCTTGGGTATCCCGGTCGTCACGTCCGCTGCTTCCCGGTTGACCTTCGCCCCCTATGAAGGGGGCGAAGGAGGCGGCTCGAGCATCGGCCAGGATCTGCACGGCCCGACGGCTCGCGAAGGGCGCTTCGTCACCGGGGAGGGCGCCGACGCGGTCGACGTGCTCCCGGAGGAGTGGGCGGGTGACGCGGTGACCTCACAGGTGCCCGCCAGCCTGGGCCCGGGTGGTCAGGAGTGCTGGATCAGCGGCTGCGAGATCCCTGGCGTCGGGTTCATCCCGGCGGACGTGGTCGCGGCACTGACGAGCAACCTGGAGACCAAGGTCTCCCGGGCGCTGGTCGACGCCCGCACCGGGACCCTCGTGGAGACGAGCAACCCGCGCTACGTCGTGACGGACGGGATGCGCGAGTTCGTCGCGGCCCGCGACGAGACCTGCCGCATGTGGGGCTGCAACCGTCGATTGATGACCGGCTGCACCGAGGACAACGGCGACCTCGACCACGCGACCGAGTGGCCGCAGGGCCAGTCCTGTCCGGGCAACCTGTCGGGGCTGTGCCGCCACCACCACCGCCTCAAGCACACCCCGGGGTGGACGCACAGGCTGCACGAGGACGGGCGCACAGAGTGGATCAGCCCGGCCGGCGTCGCGACGGGAACCTTCCCGAGCCTGTGGGTCCACACCGACGACGAGGACTCGACCCCTTCAGAGGGGGCGAACGAGGCGAAGCCGCGGTACATCTGCGACGAGGACGAGGAGGACAAAGCCTTGCGAGCCGCCCGCTTGGCCGAGCTGCGTGCACGGTCTCAGAGCCGGGAGGAGCGAGAGCTGGCCTTCGCAGGCGAACCGCCCTTCTGACCAGGCCACCTTTGCCCCCTCTGGAGGGGCCAAAGGAACAACACGGCGACGGGGGGTGCGTCAGCGGCGGGGCGTCGGTGGAAGGACGTCGTCGCCCTCGTCGCCGGTGAGTGGGACGATCTCGGCGGTCTTGTGGTCGCGGACCAGGCGGGGTCCGGTGGCCGTCCTGTCGGTATCTGCTGACGGGACGACCGAGGGTGCCGCATCGCTGGAGGTCTCGGTCTGTGTACCCGCATCGGTCGCAGCACCGGTGGAGGCCTTGTTAGCTTCCGTGGCGACGGACGCGACAGGGGTCGGACCGCCCGTGTCCTCAACCACGACGGCGGACTCCGCGTCGCTCGTCTCCTCCGCGTGGGTCTCCTCCGCGTCGGTCTCCTTCGCGTCGGAAATCTCCCCGTCGGTGATCTCCTCGTGGCTCGCCACCTCGGCCGAGGTGGCGTCCGCGGACATGTCTGCGGACGCGACGGGCTGGGTGTCGGTGCTCGCACCGCCAGCGGCGGGCGTGCGGACGAAGGGCTTCGCGGCTGCCGCGCGCTCCTCGTCCTCCCGGGCGAGCTGGTCATCGAGTCGGCGCAGTGAGCGCGCGTGCTCCTCGGCGCCGTCGTCGTCACCGGCTGCGACCGCGGCCATCATCGTGCGGACCATCTGCATCTGGTGGACGAGCCGCGCCCGCTGCTGCAGGTGGCGGTCCGGACGGTCGGAGCGAGAGTGGGCGTACGCCTCCATGACCGTGTCGAGGCTGTCGGGGTGCAGCTCGGCGACGAGCGCGGCGAGGTCATCGGCAGGGTCAGCGACCTGGGCCGACTCCCACCCGAGCAGTGCCTTGACGTCCGGCTCCTCGCCGTCGTCGGGGGTGGCCAGGATCGTCGAGGACCCGATGTCGCCGTGCGTGGGCGTGGTGGTGAACCGCCACGACGAGACGTCCTCGAGCTCGTGCTCCCAGCGGGTGAGCAGGCCCGTCGGGACCCGCCCCGTGGCTGCCGCGCGATCCAGCTCGGCCAGTCGGCGGGTGCGATAGGCCTCTGCCTCGTAGACGGGGACCCCCGCCTCCTCGTAGACGCGGCGGTCCAGGTTGTGCAGGTGGGCCAGGGAGCGGCCGAGCCCGACAGCGACCTTGGACCCCGGGGCGACCGACGCGAGGTCCAGCATCCGGCCGGTGAGGTAGGTGTGGACGGCGGCACGACCCCCTTCGGGCAGTGGGGTCCAGCCCTTGACCGCCGGGACGGGCATCGTCAGGCGACGGGTGAGCAGCGCCAGGAGGGCGGCGGACTGCTCGAGCCGGGCCGAGGCCGCGGGCGTGCGCGGGCAGCGGATCACCCAGCGACGGTGCTCGTGGTCCTGGACGAAGGCGACGTCGAAGGATCTGGTCGGTCCACTCGCGACGACCCCCTCGACGGAGCTGGGGTCGAGGCCGGGCACGGCGGCGCTGGCCAGGGCAGCAAGAGCAAGCGGTCCACGAGAGGTCACCCGCCCACCGTACGAGGAGAGCGGCGCTTTGGTCGGGAGCAACGCCCTCTCGTCGG
>JAKDKQ010000053.1 GCA_030453295.1 Janibacter sp. | reverse complement strand
CAGACAAGGAACCACATCGTGTCCAAGCGCATCGACGTCAAGAACCTCGACATCTACTACAGCGACTTCCTGGCGGTGAAGGACGTCTCCGTCACCATCGAGCCCCGGTCGGTCACGGCGCTCATCGGCCCGTCGGGCTGCGGCAAGTCGACCTTCCTCCGCTCGCTCAACCGCATGCACGAGGTCATCCCCGGCGCCCACGTCAAGGGCGAGGTCGTCATCGACGGGGAGAACCTCTACGGCAAGGGTGTCGACCCGGTCATGGTCCGCCGCAAGGTGGGCATGGTCTTCCAGAAGCCCAACCCCTTCCCGACGATGTCCATCAAGGAAAACGTCCTGGCCGGGGTCAAGCTCAACAACAAGCGCATCAAGCGAGCTGACGCCGATGAGCTCGTCGAGACGAGCCTGCGCGGCGCCAACCTGTGGAACGAGGTCAAGGACCGCCTCGACAAGCCCGGCTCGGGCCTGTCCGGCGGCCAGCAGCAGCGGCTGTGCATCGCGCGAACGATCGCCGTGAAGCCCGAGGTCGTCCTCATGGACGAGCCGTGCTCGGCGCTCGACCCGATCTCCACGCTCGCGGTCGAGGACCTCATCGCGGAGCTCAAGGAGAACTACACGATCGTCATCGTCACCCACAACATGCAGCAGGCGGCGCGGTGCTCCGACCGCACCGGCTTCTTCAACATCGAGGGCACCGGCAAGCCGGGTCAGCTCGTGGAGTTCGACGACACGCAGAAGATCTTCAACAACCCGGGCGTGAAGGCGACGGAGGACTACATCTCCGGCCGCTTCGGCTGACAGATCGTCCCCGTCATCGGGGGCCAGCAAGAACGGCGACGGCCGACGGACCCGCAGGGGGGATCCGCCGGCCGTTCGTCGTGCCGCAGGTGAAGGTCAGACGCCGAAGGCCAGCATCCCGATCCACATCATGACGGCCGCGCAGAGGCCCGCACCGGGGAAGGTGAAGATCCACGCGCCGACGATGTTCTTGGCCACGCCCCACCGGACGGCCTTGAGCGACTTCGTGGAGCCGACTCCCATGATCGCCGACGTGATGGCATGCGTCGTGGAGATCGGGGCCTTGAGGATCGTGGCGACGTAGAGGATCGATGCCGCCGTGACCTCGGCCGCGAAACCCTGCGGGGGGTCCAGATGGATGATGCCGCGACCCAGCGTGCGCATGATCCGCCAGCCACCCGCGTAGGTCCCCATGGAGATGACGACGGCGGACATGACGAGCACCCACAACGGGATGCTGTGGTCACCGCCCGGCTGGTGGCCGGACACGGTGAGCGCGAGGACGACGACGCCAGCGGTCTTGGCCGCGTCCTGCATGCCGTGGCCGAAGGCCATGGCGGCCGCGGACGCCGTCTGTGCCATCCGGAAGCCCCGTTTGGTCTTGCCCGGGTTGGCGTTGTGGAAGATCCTCAGGATCAGCTTCATGACGAGGAACCCGACGATGATGCCGACGATCGGCGAGATGAGCATCGGGATGATGACCTTCTCGAAGATCCCCATCCACTTCACCGCCGCGCCGGCCGCGAGGGCTGCGCCGCCGAGCCCACCGATCAGGGCGTGCGAGGAGGAGGACGGCAGTCCGAACCACCAGGTGAGCAGGTTCCAGATGATCGCGCCGAGCAGCGCTGCACCGCAGAGCACGAGGCCCAGGTTGCCGTCCGGAGCATCGATGATGCCCTTGCCCACGGTCTCGGCGACCTTGGCGCCGAAGAAGGCACCGAAGAGGTTGGCCACGGCGGCCATGGCGAGCGCGGCCCGAGGAGTCAGCGCACGGGTCGAGACCGACGTGGCGATGGCATTGGCCGCGTCATGGAAGCCGTTGGTGTAGTTGAAGCCCATCGCCAGGAGGGTGACGAGGGCAACGGGGATCCACTCCACGAGCGTCAGGACTCCTTGATGACGATGCTCTCGACCCGGTGCGCGACCGTCTCGAAGCAATCGGCCGCCTGCTCGAGGCGCTCGATGATGTCCTTGTGCTTGATGACCTCGATGGGCTCGGTCACCGCCCCTGAGAAGAGGTCACGCAGCAGGCTGCGGTAGATGACATCGCCTTCGTTCTCGAGGCGGTTGATCTCCACCCAGTACTCGGGCAGCTCCTTCATCGTCGCCAGGCGCGGCATCGCGTCCGCCGTCAGCTGGGCCATCCGCACGATGACCTCCATCTGGCCCGTGACATCGGGCATCAGGCCCTCCATGCGGTACAGCACGACCGCCTGGCCCACCGCCTCGATGGCGTCGGTGCAGTCGTCGAGGGCCGCGGCCAGCTCGACGATGTCACCGTGGTCGAAGGGGGTGACGAAGCTGGTGTTGACCTTGCGGATGATGGCGTGCGTCGCCTCGTCCGCCTCGTGCTCGATGTCCTTGAGCTGAGGCAGGAGCACCTCTCGCTCGGCAGCGTCTGCCGCCAGCATCTGGGTGAGGGTCTCGGCTGCTGCGACGCTCTGGCGAGCGCTGTCGGCGAAGAGCTGGAAGAACGCGTCGTCACGAGAGGACGGTCGGAAGATGCCCACGGGCGTCAGACTCCGGTTCGGAAGGGGAGCAGGGACGTCCATAGCGTAGGACCGTCTGGCCATCTGCGCGTCATCGGGCGTTCACCAGCTGCTCGGGGAGTGCACCGGGTCGGGAGCGCCTCACGGCGCACGGCCGCTCGTGGCGGCGTATTTTGGGACCCGGGGCTACCGCGACCCGGTGCACCCACCCAGCCTAACGGCGAGCAAGGTCACGTTCATTCCCTGATGGCTCTGGCCCGGCGAGGTCAGTCGAGTGCGCCGCGCCGCCACAGGCGAGCGCTGGCCTCCAGGTCCTCCGCGGTCGTCACCATCGCCGCGGCGGCGGCCACGTCCCCGTCCTCGAGATGGGCACGCCCGGTGGCCACCACTCGACAGAAGGCTCCAGCCCGCTCCAAGGCCACCGCCAGGTCGCCGTCGAAGACGCCCCCGAGGATCCGGTCCGACAGGTCCTTGACCTCATCGGTGCCCGGCGGGTCCACGACGCCGGCGATGGCATGGCTGACCTGGGCGGCGACCAACCCCGCCGCGTACTCGCGTGCCGCCACCTCTGGGTTCCGCTGGATCCAGGCCCGGAGCACGTAGACGCGCCACAGCGCCCCCGGCAGGCTGCGTGCGGGGCGACCCGCCCAGAGCTGGGCCAGGGTGTCGATGCCCAGGTCCTCGACGAGGCGGACGAGCCGAGCCGTCGTCACCGGCGAGGAGTCGCCGCGGCCGGCCTCGACGACCGTCGCTGCCGCTGCGTGAGCTGCCGCTGCGGTCTCGGCGGGGTCGGGCAGAGTGCCGCCGTGGGCCTCCATGGCGTCCGGCCCGAAGTGGAGCGGGCGGCGGGGCCGGCCCGGCTCGCCCACGACTCAGCCCTTGTTGCGGGTGAGGAGGGCGCGCACGAGGGTGACGGCCTCGGACTGGGACAGCTCGGTGCGTGAGGTCTCCCACGAGGCGTGCAGCAGGCGGCGCATCTCGGAGTTGGCCCACAGGTGCTTGCCGCCGAGGTTGTCCGCGGCGTCCTCCAGGGCTGCGGCGATGTCGCCGTCCGGGGCGAGCTCGGCGATCCCCCAGTCGTCCGCGGTCGACGCGTCGAGGGTGCGTCCCCCCAGGCCGAAGGCGAGCGCGCGCTGCTGGCCGATGGCTCGCGGCAGCAGCCAGGCCAGCCCCGGGTCCGGGGCACCCGTGCCGCCCTTGGGCGCGACGCAGAAGGTCGCGTCATCGGCACAAAAGGCCAGGTCGCCCGCGAGGACGAGCCCCAGGCCGGAGCCCATGGCCCGACCGTGCACGCCGACGAGGACCAGCTTGGTCGACGAGTTGAGCAGGGAGAAGAGCTCCTCGAGCGCGGCCGCCAGCTCGAAGACCGCGGTCGTCGGGTCGTCGGCTGCCTCTGCGTCGCTCGTGTCGGAGCCGAGGCAGAAGTCCTTGCCGTTGGCGGTCAGCGTCAGGATGTCGACATAGGGGTCGCCCAGCGCACGCTCGACCTGCTCGCGCAGGGCGCGAGCCATGTCGAGGTCGAGCGCGTTGCCGGCCTCGGGCCGGTCGAGAACGATTCGGGCGAGGCGGTCAGATGCTTCATACGTAACTCCCACGTCCACAACCTTAGCCATCGCGTCGCCCGGAGCCCATGCCCGCTGCGGGGCCCAGCCGCCGGTGGTCACGGCTGGAGGTCGTGCTCGGGGCGGATGTCGCTCGCGGGGACGAGACCGTGCTCCTCCAGCGCGGCTCGCAGCTGCTCGGCGGCGTCGATGTTGAGCGGGCTGCTCGTCCACGCCGGGATCGGCAGGTTGAGGTAGCGCTTCTCCTTGACGGCCGGCAGGTCCTTGGTCGCGGGGTTGGACTCCAGGACCTTGACCTTGTCCCGGAAGCTCTGCCCCTCGTAGTCGACGAAGGCGAAGAAGTCCGGCTGCGAGGAGACCAGCTGTTCCCACGAGACCTCGGTCCATGTGTCCTTGACCCCCGCCGTGGCATTGGCGCCACCAGCGGCCTCGATGATCGCCTGGGGTGCGCCCTGGGAGCCGGAGGTGAAGATCTGCTTGGTGCCGGAGTCGAAGAGGAAGACCGTCGGCGGGCGCGTGGCCTGCGGGGCGTCCTCCAGAGCGGTGCGGCGCGCGGTGATGTCGGCGTTGACCCGCTGCGCGGCGTCCTCGCGCCCGGAGATCACACCGAGGTTGTCGATGTCCTCCCGCAGCGCGTCCCACGGCGGCATGGTGCCGCGCCGGCCGTCGGGCTGGCGGCAGCTCTCGGACAGGACGTAGCCGGCGATGTCGCGGTCGGCGAGCAGCTCGGGAGTGAGCTTGGTGTCCTCGGAGTAGCCGTAGTTCCACCCGGCGAGCACCACGTCGGGTCGTCGGGCGATGACGTTTTCCATCGTCGGGTAGTCGGGGGTCGCCTGCGTGAGGCCGTCGAGCGAGTCCGCACCGTAGACCCGCGACAGTGGCCCGCGGGCGTCGTCGAGCCCGACCACGCCCGCGACCTGGTCCTCGGCCCCGAGGGCGAGCACCATCGCGAGCAGGTTGCCGTCGCCGCCGACGTACATCCGCTGCGCGGGGGCGGGGAAGGGGGTGTCCACGCCGCAGTTGGTGACGGTCACCTCGCTCGACGCAGTCGTGGACCGGGCGCCGGCGTCGGCGTGGGCGCCGCAGGCGGCGAGCAGTCCGGCGACGAGGACGAGCGCGGCTGCGCGAGCAGGACGAAGGGGGGTCATGCTGGGACCTTCCGTGGGGCGGGGACGGGCGCACCGGGCCCGAGGACGAGGTGGACGCGGCCGGTCGCCGGGTCGGTGAGCTGGGTGGCGGGGACGTCGAAGACGTCGTGCACGGTCGCCGGGGTCAGCACGTCGGCGGGCCGCCCGACGGCGTGCACGGCCCCGGCGTGGAGGACCGCCACGGCGTCGAAGTGCGCGGCCGCGAGCTGCAGGTCGTGCACGGCCGCGATGACGGTGCACCCGAGCGCGCGCAGCGTCTCCAGCAGCTGGATCTGGTGATGGACGTCCAGGTGGTTGGTGGGCTCGTCGAGGACGAGCAGGTCGGCGCCCTGGGCGATGCCGCGGGCGAGCAGCACGCGGCGTCGCTCCCCGCCCGAGAGGTGCTGGCAAGGCCGGTCGACCTTGTCGGCCATCCCGACGAGCTCGAGGGCCTCCATGACGAGAGGGGACTCCCCCTTCGCGTCGACGGCCCACGGTTGCCGGTGCGGGATGCGGCCCATCGCGACCATCTCGCCGACGAGCAGGTCCTCGGGAGGCCCGTCCTCCTGCGGCACGTAGGCGACGCGGGTGGCGCGCTGCCGGGGGGTGAGGGTGCGCAGGTCGACCCCGTCGATCGCGACGCTCCCGGCGGCGGGCGGGCGCAGCCCGACGAGGGCCCGGACGAGGGTGGACTTGCCGCTGCCGTTGCGCCCCACGAGGGCGAACATCGACCCGCGGGGTACGTCGAGGTCGACACCACTGACGATCGTGTGGCCGCCGACGGCGGCGGCGAGGCCGCGGCTGGACAGGTGGCTCATCCCTCTCCTCCTGAGTAGGTGTAGTGGCGCCGACCGAGCAGGAGCAAGAAGACCGGGGCGCCGACGAGCCCGGTGACGACGCTCAGCGGGATCTCCTGGGGTCGCACGGCGACGCGCGCCGCCACGTCGACCCAGAGCAGGAAGAGTGCGCCACCGACGGCCGCGACCGGCAGGACGCAGCGGTGGCGGGCGCCGACCAGGATGCGGGCCAGGTGCGGCACGACCAGCCCGACGAAGCCGATGCCGCCCGACACCGCGACAAGCACGCCGACGAGGACGGACACGAGGACGAAGAGCGTGATCCGCAGCGCCGCGACCGGGACGCCGAGCGAGGCGGCGACCTCGGGGCCCGCGGCGAGCGCGTCGAGCCACGAGTGGAGCGCCATGAGGACCGCGACGGCGAGCGACACGGCGATCACCGAGGGCAGGACCTGGGCCCAGACCGACCCCGAGAGGCTGCCGAGCAGCCAGAAGAGCACTGACTGGGTGGCCCGTGGGTCGGCGCTGTAGAAGACGAGGAAGCTCGACACGGACGAGAAGGCCGCCGACATGACCACCCCCGTCAGGACGAGACGAAGGGGGGTGATCCCGCCCTGGGCCATCGAGATCCCGAAGACGAGGGCCGTCGCCACGAGGGCTCCCCCGAGCGCGCCGAAGGACAACGCCCAGACCCCCAGGCCGCTGAGCACCCCGAGGACGATGACGAGCGTCGCGCCGACCCCGGCGCCCGAGGAGACCCCGAGCAGGTAGGGGTCGGCGAGCGGGTTGCGCACGAGGGTCTGCATGCAGGCGCCCGCGATGGACAGGCCGGCGCCGACGACGAGGGCCATGAGCACGCGCGGTGCACGCAGCTCCCAGACGATCGTGTCGTAGGTGGGGTCGGCGCCTCGGCCGCCGGCCAAGCGGGCCTGCAGCACGTCGACGACGCCGGAGATGGTGAGCGGCTCGGAGCCGAGGGCGAGCGAGACGACGGCGCTCACCAGGGTGAGGACGACGAGCGTGGCGACCAACGGGGTCACGGGGACGCGACGGCCGCCGGGGCGGTTGTGGGACACGGAGGTCTCCAGTGCATCGGGGGCCTGATCGCGAGGCCCGGTCGGATGAGACGAGCCAGCAGGTTTTCGGACTCGGGATCAACCCGACGGGGTTCCTTCCCGGACCTCTCGGTCCAGTGGTTCCTACCCCGTCAGTCACCCATACCGCTGCGCGACAGCTCCGGACTCTCACCGGATTCCCTTTGCACTGGTGTGCGTCTGACTCGCTGGCGACAGTACGCCATGGGCCGGGCGGCGGGCCACCTCCGTCCGTAGACTGCGACGACGCACCGATCGAGGGGACGGACATGCACGCACGCAGGACCTGGGGAGCGCTCGTCGCGCTGACGATGACCGTTGGCGGGTGCTCCCTCGTGGGCGGCGACTCCCCGACGGCGACGAGCTCGAGCACGAGCGCGGATCCCGCGCCGTCGAGCACTCCCGCGGACTCCACCGTGCAGACCTTCGCTCCCCCGCGCGAGGGTCGCGACTGGGTCGTCGTCGCGGAGGACCCCGCGGCCACCCAGGACATCGCGGACGCCCTCACGAGCGACGGACTGGCCCTCACCTCGATCAACACCTCGATCGGCATGGTCACCCTGCGCAGCAGCGACGACGACGTCGAGCAGCGGGCGAAGGGGGTCGACGGCGTCTCCGCGGCCGTCACCGACCGCAGCGAGGACTGGACACCGGACGCGCCCAACCTGCCGACGGCGGGCGACCTCACCCCGGCGACGGACATCCCACCGCCGCCCTCGGCCCCTGACGGTGGGGACCCCTTCGACGGGTGGCTCTGGGGCACGCAGGCCATCGACGTGGCCGGCGCGCACGAGGTGACCACGGGACGGCGCGAGGTGCGGGTCGGCGTCATCGACACCGGCGTCGACGCGAGTCACCCCGACCTGGCACCGGTGCTCGACACCGGGCTGTCGCGCTCCTTCGTCACCGACATGCCCGACATCGACGGGCCCTGCGAGGTCGACAGCTGCGTCGACCCCGTCGGCACGGACGACGGCGGGCACGGCACCCACGTCGCCGGCACCATCGCCGCCGCGGCCAACGACCTCGGCGTCACGGGAGTCGCGCCGGGCATCACCCTCGTTGACCTGCGTGCCGGCCAGGACTCCGGCATGTTCTTCCTCGGCCCGACGGTCAACGCCCTGACCCATGCCGCAGACCAGCGCCTCGACGTGGTCAACATGAGCTACTACGTCGACCCGTGGCTCGTCGCCTGCCGCGGCGGAGCCGACGGGGACTCCCCCGAGCAGGCCGCCTTCCAGGACGTCGCCATCGAGCTGATGCACCGCGCCTACGACGTCACCGACGAGGCCGGCGTGACCATCGTCAGCTCGGCCGGCAACGAGGGCGCTGACGTCGGCTCCAAGGGGCCGGACGAGACGAGCCCCAACTACGGCGGGGTCGCCCACGACCGCACGGTCGACCCCCAGGGTTGCGAGCGCCTCCCTCTCGATGGTGAGCACGTCATCGGCGTCGCGTCCGTCGACGAGGGCGATGTCCGCTCGACCTTTTCCAACTGGACCTCGGACCCGAGCGACGACCGGGTCGACATCGCCGCACCCGGCGGCCAGGAGAGCGACGGCCGGGGAGGCATCCTCTCGGCCATGCCGCGTGCCCTCGCTCGCACCGAGGGTGCGATCGACGACGAGGGCCGGGTGACCGAGAGCGGCAACCAGCGGGTCGTGCGCGCCTGCCCCGACGGCATCGGCCCCACCGACCCGGACCCCGACGAGCGCTGCGGCCTCTACACCTGGCTGCAGGGGACCTCGATGGCCTCCCCGCACGTCGCCGGGACGGCCGCCCTGGTCATCAGCGCCCATGGGGAGCGCATGCGACCCGAGGACGTGGCGACCACGCTGCAGGAGACGGCGACCGACCAGCCCTGCCCCCCTGACGAAGGCGTCGTCACCTGTGCAGGCACGACGCAGCGCAACGGGATCTTCGGAGAGGGCGTCGTCGACGCGGCTGCGGCGGTCCGTTAGGCCGCGCAGTCACCCGTGTCGACCGCTGACGTGGCGCGCACGCCCTCCTCGACCACCGGCCGGGTCTCGTCGAGGGTCAGCACATAGCCCGTGCCCTCGTGGCTGAGGGACTTCGCGAAGACGGTGCCGACGACCTGACCCGTCGAGGACAGGAGCGGTCCGCCGGAGTTGCCGTGCTCGACCTCGGCGCTCACGGCGTAGATGTCGCGGGTGACGCCCGGCGAGCCGTCGATCGCCGTCCCCCGGGCGGCGAGGCGCTCGCGCACGCGGCCGGCCTCGACGTCGTAGGGGCCACCGAGCGGGAAGCCTGCGACGGCGACGGAGTCCCCCGACGTGAGGTCCGGCCCGGAGGGCAACGGGGCGGCCTGCAGCTGCGGGACCGCCAGGACGGCGACGTCCCGGTCCGGGTCGAAGGCGACCACGGTCGCCGCCAGGGCCTGCCCCGTCCCACCAACGCGGACCGTGGGGCTGCTCGTCCCGGCGACGACGTGGGCGTTGGTGACAACTCGCTGCGGCGCGACGACCCACCCACTGCCCGACGAGCCGCGGCCGCAGGCCGGGGCCAGCGCGGTGACGTCGACGACTGACGCTGCGGCGGCCGCGACGCCTCGGCCCTCGACGACTCCGGGCTCGGGCGGCTCGACCGCGCGGATGGGTTCGCGCCCGATACCGGAGAAGACGCGAGGCAGACCGTCGCTGGCCAGCCGCTGGTAGGCGCTCGACAGTGCCCGGTCGGCGCCATGGGGCATGGCCCGGTCGATCTGCTGCAGGACACGTGAGCCGGTGAGCCAGGTGGGCGCGGGCGAGGGGTGGGCGGCGACCACCGCGCCGGCCATCAGCCACAGCACCGCCGATCCGACGACCAGGGCCGTCGCCCCGCCGAGCAGCGAGTCGACGAGGCGGGTCGGGCGGTGGGTGACGCGGGTGCGCCAGCGGACGCCGATCAGCGCACCGACGCTCTGGCCGATGCCGGCCGCGAAGATCGTCCCGACGACGAGGAGGACGGCCCGGGCGAGCGGGTCTGCGGCCGTCGGGGACCACTGGGCGAAGACCCCGGGCAGCAGCCACAGCGCGAGGAGACCGCCGGTGACCATGCCGACGATGGACAGCAGGCCGGCGACGAGGCCGGAGCGGTACATGCCGATGACGTAGCCGGCGAGCATGAGCAGCAGGACGAGGTCCAGGATCGTCGAGTCGGTCATGGGCGCGCTCCTCGGGGTCCGGTCGCCGCGAAGGGAGCGGCACCGCACCAAACCATCACACCCTGCTGGGAGAGCGCCGTCCGTGGGCCCCGTGGGACTCGAACCCACAACCTACGGATTAAAAGTCCGCAGCTCTACCATTGAGCTAGAGGCCCAGCGGGCACAGCGTAGTCGTAGCCGACCCCCGCCCCGCGACGCCCATCCGGGTGGACTTTGCCACGAACCTGTGACGTGGGGCACAGTGGGTTGGATGCCGCGGAGACCCTGCGGCCCGTTGCCCGAGAGGACGCCATGAGCACCCCCACCCCCGCACCCCAGAAGGTCGCCGTCATCGGCGCCGGCATGGTCGGACTGTCGACCGCCTGGT
>JAKDKQ010000363.1 GCA_030453295.1 Janibacter sp. | reverse complement strand
CCTCGTCGCCGTCGCCCGCGCGCGGGTCACCGGCGGTCGCGGACCGGGGGAGAGCGCCTACGCCGACCTGCCGTTGCTGCCCATCGGCCAGGCCATCACCCGCTACCACGTGAGCCTCGACGTGGCCGACAAGTCGGGTGTCCTCGCCTCTGTCGCAACGGTCTTCGCAGACCATGACGTCTCCATCGAGACCGTCCGCCAGCAGGTCATGACCGATGACGACGGCGCCTCCCGGGCGATGCTCATCATCGTCACCCACGCGGCGAGCGATGCCGCACTCTCGACGACGGTCAACGAGCTGGCTCGGCTCGACACGGTCAACGAGGTCACCTCCGTCATGCGTGTTGAAGGGAACTGACCATGGTCCACCAGTGGCGCGGCGTCATCACCGAGTACGCCGACCGGCTCCCGATGCTCGCGGGCGCACCGACGATCACCCTGCGCGAAGGGGGGACCCCCCTCATCCCCGCCGAGCACCTCAGCGAGCTCGTCGGCGCGCAGGTGCACGTCAAGTACGAGGGTCTGAACCCCACCGGCTCCTTCAAGGACCGCGGCATGACGGCGGCCATGACGATGGCTGCGGGCAAGGGCGCCAAGGCGGTCATCTGCGCCTCCACCGGCAACACCTCCGCGTCCGCCGCGGCGTACGCGACCAAGGCCGGCATGACCTGTGCGGTCCTCGTGCCCGCGGGCAAGATCGCGATGGGCAAGCTGTCCCAGGCCATCGCGCACGGCGCGACGCTGCTGCAGGTCGACGGCAACTTCGACCACTGCCTCGACGTGGCCCGCAAGCTGGCCGAGGCCTACCCGGTCGAGCTGGTCAACTCGGTCAACCCGGCGCGCATCGAGGGGCAGAAGACGGCCTCCTTCGAGATCGTCGACGCGCTCGGGGATGCACCCGACATCCACTGCCTGCCCGTCGGCAACGCCGGCAACATCACCGCCTACTGGCGTGGGTACCAGGAGTACGCGAGCGCCACCGAGGGCGTCTCCGGCACGCTCGCCGCGGTCTCGACCCGCATGCCCCAGATGTGGGGGTTCCAGGCGGCCGGCTCCGCGCCGATCGTCCTGGGGCACCCCGTCGACGAGCCCGACACGATCGCGACCGCGATCCGCATCGGCAACCCCGCCTCGTGGAAGCAGGCCGAAGCAGCCCGTGACGAGTCGGGCGGCCGCATCGAGGCCGTCACCGACGAGGAGATCCTCGACGCGCACCGGATCCTCTCCTCGCGCGAGGGCATCTTCGTCGAGCCGGCCTCGGCCGCCTCGATCGCCGGTCTGCTCAAGGCCTCGGCCGCTGGGCTGGTGCCCAAGGACGCGACGATCGTGTGCACCGTGACCGGTCACGGTCTGAAGGACCCGCAGTGGGCGCTGAAGAACGCCGACGGCAGCGACATCGCTCCGGTGAGCGTGCCCGCAGAGGCCTACGCGATCGCCAGCGAGCTCGGTCTGCAGGGCTGAGGGTGACCATCCCCGTCGGGACGACGGTCACCCTGCGGGTGCCCGCGTCCAGCGCCAACCTCGGTCCCGGATTCGACTGTGTCGGATTGGCGCTCGGCGTCTGGGACGAGTGCACGGTCACCGTCACTCAGGAGCCCGGCCTGGTCGTCGACGTCGCCGGCTCCGGGGCCAGCTCGGTCCCTCGGGACGAGAGCCATCTCGTCGTGCGCACGATGGCGACGACCTGGCAGCGACTCGGCGTGCCTGCACCCGCTGGCCTGCACCTGAGCGCGACCAATGCCGTGCCGCACGGCCGGGGGATGGGCTCGTCGGCGACGGCCATCGTCAGCGGCGTCGCCGCCGCCCACGCGCTCGCCGTGCGTGGGGGAGCCCTCGCCGCCGCCGAGCTCGACCTCACGACGATCAACACGATCGCCAGTGCCCTCGAAGGTCACCCGGACAATGCCTCAGCCAGCGTCTTCGGTGGTGCGACGCTCTCGGTGACCGAGGCCGGCGAGCCGCTGCCGCGGACCCGGACCGTCCCCCTTCGCCTCCACCCGCAGGTCGAAGCCGTCGTCCTCGTGCCCGAGACGACCCTGAGCACGCACACGGCCCGCTCCGTGCTGCCCGAGGTCGTGCCGCTGTCCACCGCGGCGGCCAACTCCGCGCGGACCGGGCTGCTCGTCCATGCCCTGACGACTGATCCTGAGCTGCTGCACATGGCGACCACCGATCTCCTGCACCAGGAGGCGCGCCGACCCAGCTATCCCCACAGCATGGAGCTCGTCGATGCGCTGCGTGGCGCGGGCCTGGCCGCCACGATCTCCGGAGCAGGGCCATCGGTCCTCGTGCTCACCACAGGTGACCGCTCGGCCCAGGTGCGTCAGATCGCTGACGGGACCTCCACCGACTGGCAGGTCCTCACCCCCGGCGTCCCCGACCACGGCGTCCAGCTCGTCTGACCCTTCCCCCCGCACCACCTCTTCCGCACGACCTTAAGGAAATGCGGTCTGGGTGACCGTTGGTCCGCACGACCTTAAGGAAATGCGGTCTGGGTGACCGTTGGTCCGCACGACCTTA
>JAKDKQ010000052.1 GCA_030453295.1 Janibacter sp. | reverse complement strand
ACGTGTCCGACATCAGCCGGTTGTCGGTGTTGAGGGTGACGCGGTAGCGCAGCCTGGCCAAGAGGGTGATCGGGTGCGCGGCGATGGAGGGAGCGGCGCCGGTCTGCACATTGCTGTGCGGGCACATCTCCAGCGGCACGCGGGTGTCGCGGACGAAGGCCGCCAGGCGACCGAGCCGCAGCTGCGACGGGTCCTCCCGCGCGGCCTGGTTGGCAGCGAGCGGGTCATCGGTGACGGTCGCTCCGCGGAAGCCGATGTCGTCGACGATGCGCACGCCGTGCCCGAGCCGGTCCGCGCCGCACCACTGCAGCGCCTCCCAGATGCTCGGCAGGCCGAAGGCCTCACCGGCGTGGATCGTGAAGTGCGCATTCTCGCGGCGCAGGTACTCGAAGGCGTCGAGGTGCCGGCTCGGCGGATGTCCTGCCTCGGCTCCTGCGATGTCGAACCCGGCGGCCCCCTTGTCGCGGTATCGCACGGCCAGCTCAGCGATCTCGCGTGACTTGGCGGCGTGCCGCATCGCGGTGAGCAGCGCACGCACCACGATCGGGTGCCCCTCTGCGGCGGCCTGCTCCTCCCCTTCACGGAAGCCTGCGTTGACCTCCTCGACCACCTGCTCGAGGGTCAGCCCACCCTCGAGGTGTTGCTCGGGCGCGTAGCGCGACTCGGCGTAGACGACGCCGTCACGGGCGAGGTCGAGCACTGACTCCCGAGCGACCCGACGCAGCGCCGGCGCGGTCTGCATGACGCCGACGGTGTGTGCGAAGGTCTCGAGGTAGCGCACCAGCGAGCCCGAGTCGGCCGACTCACGGAACCATTGCGCCAGGCCCTCGGCAGTGCGCTCGTCACCACTCACCGGCAGCTCGTGGCCCACCTCGTCAGCGATGTCGAGGACGGTGGCCGGCCGCACGCCGCCATCGAGGTGGTCGTGCAGCAGCACCTTGGGAAGGGAGCGGATCCCCGCTTCGTCGAGGATCACCCTTCGTCCTCGCGGTGGACGGTGTCCGGGGCGAAGGCCGGCGTGCAGATCGCGACGTACTCCGCACCGTCGGGTCCGGTGGAGTAACGCACCCGCTCCCCCGCCCGGGTGATGATGCTCTGGCCGGCGCTGACCTCGGTCGTCCCGCCGTCGTGCTCGACGAGGACGGTGCCGGTGACGACCACGGTGACCTCGTCGAAGTCGGGCCGTTGGGCGGGCTCGGACCAGTGGCCAGGAGCCTGCATGTGCGCGACGGACATCGCGTCGGTCCCCGTCGCGACCCGACCGACGTGCTCGGCGATGACCTTGCCGCCGGGCACGTCGATGATCGACGGGCTGTCGTTGAGCTCGGGCATCTCAGGCCTCCTGGGCGGTGATCCGGTCGAGGACGACGGAGCCACGGACGGGGGCCTGCGACGCGATGCGCCAGCCCCCGACGAGGGACTCCTGGGCCCGGGCGAAGCGCTCGGGGGTGTCGGTGTGCAGCGTCATGAGGGGCTGTCCCGCTGTCACGCGGTCGCCGGGACGGGCGTGCAGCTCGACACCGGCACCGGCCTGCACCGGGTCCTCCTTGCGCGCGCGCCCGGCCCCGAGACGCCAGGCAGCCATACCGACCGCCATGGCGTCGAGGCGCTCCAGGTAGCCGTCGGCGTCGACGGTCACCGTCTGCGTCTCGACGGCGGTGGGCAGTGGCGCGTCCGGGTCACCTCCCTGTGCGGAGATCATCCGGCGCCAGACGTCCATGGCCCGACCGTCAGACAGCGCGGCGCGCAGCTCGTCGGTCCCCACGTCCGTGCCCGCGGCTCGGGTCATCTCGTCGGCGAGCGCGACAGTGAGGTCGACGACGTCCTGAGGACCCCCACCTGCAAGGACCTCGACGGACTCACGCACCTCGAGGGCGTTGCCTGCCGTGAGGCCGAGCGGCACGGACATGTCGGTGATCAGGGCGACGGTGTTGACCCCGGCATCCGTCCCGAGGTCGACCATCGTGCGGGCGAGCTCGGTGGCGTCCTCGCGGGTCTTCATGAAGGCCCCGGACCCGACCTTGACGTCGAGCACGAGCGCTCCCGTCCCCTCGGCGATCTTCTTGCTCATGATCGAGCTGGCGATGAGCGGGATCGCCTCGACGGTCCCGGTGACATCGCGCAGGGCATAGAGCTTTTTGTCGGCCGGAGCCAGCCCGGCGCCTGCGGCGCAGATGACCGCGCCCACGTCGTCGAGCTGGGCGAGCATCTGGGCATTGCTCAGGTCCGCGCGCCACCCCGGGATCGACTCGAGCTTGTCCAGGGTCCCGCCCGTGTGGCCGAGCCCGCGGCCGGAGAGCTGCGGCACGGCGATGCCGAAGACTGCGACGAGCGGCGCCAGCGGGAGGGTGATCTTGTCCCCCACGCCTCCGGTCGAGTGCTTGTCCGATGTCGGTCGACTCAGCGCGGAGAAGTCCATCCGCTCGCCGCTGGCGATCATCGCCGCGGTCCAGCGCGCGATCTCCGGTCTCGTCATGCCGTTGATGAGGATGGCCATGGCGAGCGCCGACATCTGCTCGTCGGCGACGACCCCGCGGGTGTACGCGTCGATGACCCAGTCGATCTGGTCGTCGGCGAGCCCGCCACGGTCACGCTTGGTCCGGATGATGTCCACGACATCGTGCTGCTCGGTCATCGTGCTCCCTTGGTCAGGTCGTCCGCGCCGAAGGCTTGCGGCAGGATCTCGGCGAGCGAGCGCTCGCCCTCCGGTGTCTGGATGCGGCACGGCTCGCCGCCGTGCTCCCAGAGGAGCTGGCGGCAGCGCCCGCAGGGCATGAGCGTCTCCCCCCGCGAGTCGACGCACCAGACAGCGACGAGGCGGCCACCGCCGGTCCGTACGAGGTCGCTGATGAGCCCGCACTCGGCACACAGGCCGACGGCGTAGGACGCATTTTCGACATTGCACCCGCTCAGCAGCCGTCCGTCGTCAGCCAGGCCGGCAACCCCGACCGGGAAGTTGGAGTACGGCGCGTAGGCCTGCTCCATCGCCTCGATCGCGGTCGTCCGCAGCCGCTCCCAGTCCTGCGACGTCAGCGTGGGCGCCACGTCAGTGGCCCTCTCCCCGGCGATAGACCTTGCCGTTGGCCGCCGGCATGCGCAGGCGTTGGCTGGCGAAGGCCAGGACGAGGAGTGTCGTCAGGTGCGGGGCGAAGCGGGTCACCTCGCCCGGGATGCTGTCGCTGATGAACCACAGGACCACGACGGCGATCCCGACGACGATCGCGATCGTGCCCTGGATGTGCGCCTGACGACGCACGATCTGCCAGACCCCGATGACGAGCAGCAGGATCCCGATGAAGAGGAGCATCGCGTGGAGTGCCGAGCCGCCTCCGCGCAGCTGGAGGGCATCCATGTATCCGAAGAGTCCCGAGCCCATGAGCACACCGCCGGGCCGCCAGTTGCCGAAGATCATGGCCGCGAGACCGATGTAGCCTCGCCCACCCGTCTGGTCCTCGCGGTAGGCATTGGAGGCGACCATCGCAAGGAATCCACCGCCGAGGCCGGCGAGACCGCCGGACGCGGTGACGGCGATGTACTTGTACAGGTAGACGTTGATGCCCAGGGTCTCTGCGGCGACCGGCGACTCACCGCAGGAGCGCACGCGCAGGCCGAAGGGGGTGCGCCACAGCAGCCACCACGTCCCGACGAGGAGGAGCAACGCGATGACGGTCAGCAGGGACAGGTCGGTGGTCGCCGCACGCAGCAGTGCCGCCAGCTCGGAGACGAAGAACCACCCCTGGTCCTCCACGCTCTTCAGCGGGTCCGACAGGCCCGGGATCCCCACCCGAGGGAGCGAAGGGAGCGGCGGCGACTGGACATCGCTGCCCCCCTTGAGCTCGCCGAAGAACCGCGCCGCGAGGTAGCTCGCGACGCCCAGGGCGACGATGTTGAGGGCCACACCGGAGACGATGTGGTCGACGCCGAAGGTGACCGTCGCCAAGGCGTGCACCAGTCCACCGAGGGCGCCGCACAGGACGGCGCCGAGGACCCCCATCCACGGGCCGCCGTGGATGGCGCCGAAGGCCGCGCCCCAGGTGCCGAGGATCATCATCCCCTCGAGGCCGATGTTGATGACGCCGGCGCGCTCCGACCACAGTCCGCCGAGGCCCGCGAGCGCCAGGGGCATGGCCCAGGCGAGCGCGGCACCGAGCGTGCCGGAGGAGGAGATGTCGCTCTGACCGGTGATCATCCGGATGACCGACAGGACGACGAGCAGAGCCGCGAGGCCGAGCGGCCACGCCCAGAACGGGATGCGTCGCGTGCGCCGCTGCGGGGCGGTCTCGATCTCGGTGCCGACGCTGAGGCTCATGCCGACGCTCCTTCGGGGGTGGCGGTGTCGAGTTGGCGGGTGACCTGCTTTTGCTCCATCCGCCGCTCGAAGCGGGCAACGACCTCGTAGGCGATGACGACCGCCAGGAGGATGACGCCCTGGATGATGTAGACGAGTGCCGGGGAGACACCGGCCTGCAGCTGCAGGCCATCGCTCGCCTTCTCCAGCCAGGACCACAGCACGGCAGCGAAGGCGATGCCGACGGGGTGGTTGCGGCCGAGGAGCGCGATGCCGATACCGATGAAGCCGACGCCCTCCTGGAAGTTCAGGCCATAGCTGTGGTCGGCCCCGAAGAAGGCCGGCATGCTGATCAGGCCGGCGACGGCGCCGGAGGCGATCATCGCGATGAGCACCATGCGTGGGACCTTGACGCCACTGGCGACGGCGGCCGACTCGGACTCACCGGTGGCCCGCACATCGAAACCGAAGCGGGTGCGGTTGATGATGAACCAGTAGACGATGCCGACGAGGACCGCGAGGACCACGAGCGTGTAGACCCGGTTGGGGGCGTCCGCGACGAGTGCCAGTCCCTCGAGCTGGCTCGACTCCGGGATCTCCGTGGTGTTGCGGGTGTTGCTGCCCTCAGCCCGGGTGCCCCAGGTGCGCAGCCCCCAGCCGACGAGACCGGCCGAGATCGTGTTGAGCATGATCGTCGAGATGACCTCGGAGACACCGCGGGTGACCTTGAGCCAGCCGGCGATGCCTGCCCAGAAGCCACCGACGAGCATGGCGACGAGCATGGCCAGGACGATGTTGAGCCCACCGGGGAGCCATCCCTGACCGGCGACGAGCGCCGCCGCAAAGGCGGCGATGCGGTACTGACCGTCGACACCGATGTTGAACAGCTTCATCTTGAAGCCGATCGCGACGGCGACCGCGGCAATGTAGTACGTGATGGCGCTGTTGACGATGTTGACGAGCGTGCGCGGGCGCGGCTCCGACAGGAGCGTGGACCACACCTTGGCCACCGGGTCCCCGACGGCCAGGAGGACGAGGGAGGTGATGACGAAGGCGACGACCACGGCGAGCACGGGTGCCGCCAGGGTCAGCACCAGTCGGCGCGGACTGAACTTCATGAGGCGTCCTTCCCGGCGCCGGTCATGGCGCTGCCCAGCTCCTGGCTCGTGACCACGTCGGGGTCGAACTCCCCGGTGATGCGACCACGCAGGATGACCTTGATGGTGTCGGAGAGCCCGATGAGCTCCTCGAGGTCGGCGCTGATGAGCAGGACCGCCAGGCCCTCTCTGCGCGCCTCACGGATGAGATCCCAGATCGCCGCCTGGGCGCCGACGTCGACCCCTCGGGTCGGGTGCGAGGCGACCAGCACCTTGGGGGCATGGCTCATCTCGCGGCCGATGATCAGCTTTTGCTGGTTGCCACCGGACAACGACCCCACGGTGACGTGGATGCTGGGCGTGCGCACGTCGTACTCACGCACGATCCGCTCGGTGTCGGTCCGTGCAGCGGCGTTGGTGAGGATGCCGTTCTTGGATGCCGGCTCCTGTGTCTGGTGACCGAGCATCCGGTTTTCCCAGAGGGGCGAGTCCAGCAGCAGACCTTGGCGGTGGCGGTCCTCGGGGATGTAGCCGACACCCGCCTCGCGGATGCGGCGCACGTCCCAGTCGGAGATGTCGGTGCCCTCGAGCTCGATCCGTCCGCGGGCGGGCTCACGCATGCCCATGACGACCTCGACGAGCTCGGCCTGGCCGTTGCCCTCGACACCTGCGATGCCGACGACCTCACCGGCGTGCAGGTCCAGGGTGACGTCCTCGAGCACAGTGCGGCCGGCGCCGGCGAGGGTCACGTCGGCGATCGAGAGCACGACCCTGTCGGTGACGGTGGACTCCTCGGTTTGCGGCGTCGGCAGCTCCGAGCCGACCATGAGCTCGGCGAGCTGGCGCGAGGTGACGTCCTGAGGCAGGACGGTGTCGATGGTCATCCCCCGGCGGATGACGGTGACCCGGTCGGCGACCGACAGGACCTCGTCGAGCTTGTGGGAGATGAAGAGGACGGTGATGCCCTCACGCTTGAGCTCGCGCAGGTTGCCGAAGAGCTCGTCGACCTCCTGCGGGACGAGCACCGCGGTGGGCTCGTCGAGGATGATCGTGCGGGCGCCGCGGTAGAGCACCTTGAGGATCTCCACCCGCTGTCGGGCGCCGACTCCCAGGTCGGCGACGAGGTCACGCGGGTCGATCCCGAGGCCGTACTCGTCGGAGATGCGGGTGATCTCGGCGCGTGCACCCGCGCCGATGCCGTGCAGCTTCTCCGCCCCGAGGACGACGTTTTCGGTGACCGTGAGGTTGTCGGCGAGCATGAAGTGCTGGAAGACCATGCCGACGCCGTGCTTGATCGCGTCCGCGGGGCTGTGCAGCGAGACGCTCTCGCCATTGATCCGGATGGTGCCCTCGTCGGGGCGCTGCACCCCGTAGAGCATCTTCATCAGGGTCGACTTGCCCGCACCGTTTTCACCCACGATCGCGTGGACCGTCCCCCGGGCCACCGCGAAGGTGACGTCCTGGTTGGCGATGACGCCGGGGAAGCGCTTGGTGATCCCCTCGACCTCGACGGCCAGGTCGGTGGCGTTGCCGGCTGCCGAAGGGGGGTCAGTGACGGTCGTGCTCATGGTGCCTCCGTGGTGCATCAGCGACATGGGTGCGCAGGCGAAGGGTAGCGCCCGCGGACGGGACGGGGCCCGATCACACGCGTCGCGTGTGATCGGGCCCCGAGCTGCCCGTCAGCGTCACTTCGCGGGAACGGTGATCTTCCCGTCGATGATCTGCTGCTTGTAGTCGTCGAGCTGATCCGTGATGTCGTCGATCTTGCCGCCGGTCGTCGTGTAGCTGACGCCGCCGTCCTTGAGGTCGAACTCCTGCGGACCGGACATCTGCTCGCCGTCGACGGAGGCCTTGATGTAGTCGAAGACCGCGACATTCACGTTCTTGACCATCGAGGTGATGATGACGTCCTGGACGTCCTTCTCCGCGGTCTTGGCCTGGTCGGAGTCGACACCGATGGCCATCTTCTTGTTGGCCTTGGCCGCCTCGAAGACACCCGCACCGGAACCACCGGCTGCGTGGTAGATGACGTCCGCGCCCTTGTCGTACATGCCCTCGGCGGCCGTCTTGCCCTTCGCCGGGTCGGCGAAGCCGGAGCCGTCCTCGGCCAGGTACTTGGTCTGGATCTCGATCTTGGGGTCGACGGCCTTGGCGCCGGCCTTGAAGCCCGCGTCGAACTTGTTGATCAGCGGCACGTCCATGCCACCGATGAAGCCGACCTTGCCGCTCTTGGACTTCAGCGCCGCCGCTGCGCCGACGAGGAAGGAACCTTCGTTCTCGGCGAAGACGAGCTGGGCGACGTTGTCGCCCGCGGAGTCGGCCGAGGCGTCGTCGACGATCGCGAAGGAGATGTCGGGGTTGTCCTTGGACGCGGCACCGATCGCCTTGGCGTAGATGAAGCCGACACCGACGATGTTGGTGCAGTCGGCGTCGACGAGCTGGTTGAGGCGGTCCTCGCGAGCCGCGTCATTTTCGCCCTGGCTGGCCTCGACCTCCTCGATCTGGACCCCGAGCTCGTCCTTGGCCTGGTCCAGGCCCTTGGCTGCGGAGTCGTTGAACGACTGGTCGCCACGGCCACCGACGTCGTAGGCGAGGCAGGCCTTGATGTCGCTGCCGCCGCCCTCACCCGAGGTGGCGTCGTCTCCGGAGTCACTGCCACCGCACGCGGTGAGGGCCAAGGCGGCCACGGACATGATCGATGCGGCCTTCACGGTGTGGCGCAAGGCGCTCTCCTTCTCAACAGGGGTAGATCGGCACGCATGTGCCATCCGGGGATGTTACGTCGCGGTAGTCACCACACCCGAAGAGATGGGATGGATGGGACCAACTGTTATGAGACCGCGACCGTCGAGGCACTCGGGAGGGTTAACCCTCGCCCCTCGATCAGGCGCTCTCGACGCGGGTCCACTCGCCCGCGGCAGCGAGGCTCAGCAGAGCGGTGCCGTTGCGCACGGCACCCTCGTCGACGACGAGGTCGCCCTGGTGCAGGTCGAAGCTGCGCCCTCCGTGAGTACGGGTTCCCAGGCGGGCCATGGCGCCCTCGGCCTCGTGGAGCATCCACGCGAAGTCCTCGCCGCCGAGGCTGTGCGGCGTCGGGACCGGCCGCAGACCGGCAGCCATCGTGGCGCGGCCGAGCGCCGCGACCGCGGCCGAGTCGTTGACGACCGGCGGCACCCCGCGCACGTGGTCGATCGTCGCCGCGACACCGTAGGGCGCCACGACGTCCTCGACGACCTCGTGCAGGAGCGGACCGATCGTCTCCCACACACCGACGTCGAGCATCCGCAGGGTCCCCTGGGCGACACCGACGGACGGGATGACATTGATCGCCTCGCCGGCCGAGACCCGCCCCCACACGACGACGAGCCCGGCCCGAGGGTCGACCCGTCGGCTCAGCACGGCCGGGACGTCGGTGATGACCTTGGCCAGGGCGTAGGTCAGGTCCTCGGTGAGGAAGGGGCGAGAGGTGTGCCCGCCACGACCACGAAGGGTGACGGTCACCTGATCAGCCGCCGCCGTGAGCGGTCCCTCACGCAGACCGATCTCCCCGACGTCGAGGGAGGGGTCGCAGTGGACGGCGTAGGCCGTGTCGACGCCCGACATCACGCCCGACTGGACGAACTTCAGGGCGCCACCGGGCATCTGCTCCTCGGCGGGCTGGAAGATCAGCCGCACCCCGACGTGGCGGGCAGCCAGCTCGTCGGCCACCTCCGCGAGGGCCAGTCCGGCGCCGAGGAGGATGGTGGCGTGCACGTCGTGACCGCAGGCGTGGCAGATCCCGTCGGTGGTCGAGCTCCAGTCCAGCCCGGTGCGCTCGCGCACCGGCAGCGCGTCGATGTCTCCCCGCAGAGCGACCCGGCGACGCGGCTCGGTGGCGCCGAGATCGACGACGAGACCGGTCTCGCTGACCGACCTCGGGTGCAGCCCCGCGGCCTCGAGGCGCTCGCGCAACCGGGCCGTCGTGCGGTGCTCCTGGAAGGAGAGCTCGGGGTGCGCGTGCAGGTCCCGACGGAAGTCGATGAGCTCGGGGACGAGGCCGTCGATGACGCGTAGCAGCGTCGGGGCGAGGGGAGCAGTCATGGCGTGGCGACTCTACCGACGTCCGGCTGCCGCGGCGGGGACGTGACCACCGGGTGAACCGACGGGGTCACACCAGGTCGGCGCGACCGGCCGCCTTGAGTGCCTCGACGACGAGCTTGACGTCCTGGGCCCGCTCGCGACTGGCGACCAGGAGCGCGTCGGCGGTCTCCACGACGACGACGTCCTCGAGTCCCACGATGGCAACCATCCGGCCGGACTCGGAGACCACGAGACCACCGGAGTCGATGGCCTGCACCTGGGCAGGGTCACCGACGACGGTCATCGAGCCCTCCCCCTTCGGCAGCAGCCCGGACAGGGACTTGAAGTCACCCACGTCGTCCCAGTCGAATTCACCGGGCACGACCGCGACGAGTCCCTCGTCGGCGGCCGGCTCGGCCACCGCGTGGTCGATCGCGATCTTTTCGAGCGCGTCCCAGCGCTGCTCCAGGAGCGAGGGGTCCGCGGCGATCTCACGCAGGCCGGCGGCCAGCTCGGGGTGCCAACGTCCCAGCAGGTCCAGCAGGGTGGCGGCACGCACGACGAACATGCCGGCGTTCCACCGGAACTCGCCGGTCGCCAGGTACGAGGCGGCCCGTCGTGCATCGGGCTTCTCGACGAACTGGCGCACGCGCCTGGCCGTGGGGTGAGCGCGCAGCCGCGGACCCATCTGGATGTACCCGAACCCCGTGGACGGGAAGGTCGGCTCGATGCCGATCGTCACCAGGAGGTTGTCGCGCTGGGCGACGCCGACGGCCTCGGTGACCGCGCGGCCGAAGGCCTCCTCGTCGCTGATGACGTGGTCTGCGGCGAAGGAGCCGATGATCGCGTCCGGGTCACGCAGCTCCAGGACCGCCGCGGCCAACCCGATCGCGGCCATGGAGTCGCGGGGCGAGGGCTCGGCCAGGAGCAGGTCCGCAGGCAGGTCCGGCACCTGCCGAGCGACGGCCTCGGCGTGCGCGGCCCCGGTGACGACGAGGACCCGCTCACCAGCAAGCACTCGCAGCCGGTCCACCGTCGCCTGGATCAGGGTGCGGCCGCTCCCGGTCAGGTCGTGCAAGAACTTGGGCGAGGAGGCCCTCGAGACCGGCCACAGGCGCGTCCCGGCGCCTCCGGCGGGCACCACTGCCCAGAAGCGCTCGAGATCAGGTGTCGTCGTCATGTTTTCTCCCTGCTGTCACC
>JAKDKQ010000051.1 GCA_030453295.1 Janibacter sp. | reverse complement strand
CGAGGTGATCATGTCCAACGACCGACTGGGTGAGGTGCGTTTCCTCACCGTGGCTGAGGTCGCGGCGATCATGCGCGTGTCCAAGATGACGGTGTACCGCATGGTCCACAACGGTGACCTGCCTGCCGTGCGTGTCGGCCGAAGCTTCCGGGTCTCCGAGGACGCGGTGCACACCTACCTCGAGACCTCGTTCGTCGAGACGGCCTGACCTTCCTGGCGACTCTCGCCCGGGCCCGGCGCGAAGCACCCCTCGCGAGCAGATAGACTCTGTCGTCTGACTCGTTCTCGGTGGGGCCTGCGCATGCAGGATCGGCATCGCTCGAGGCACCACCGTCAGCACTGATCACGACACGAAGGACATCCGCATGGGTTCTGTCATCAAGAAGCGGCGCAAGCGCATGGCGAAGAAGAAGCACCGCAAATTGCTGCGCAAGACGCGCCACCAGCGTCGCAACAAGAAGTGACCTCACGAAGGGGGCCCCTCCGCACCGCGGGCGGGCCCCCTTCGCCATCCCTGGGCGGTGGGTGTTGACGAGGGCGTGATCCCTGTCTCTCATCGCCACTCGTGCCGCCATCCCCTCCCGCATGGCCCGTCACGAGACTAGGCTGCGACCCAGTCCATGGCCTGTGGTCGATGTCCTCAAGAAAGGTGTTCCGGTGCCCGAGACCGTGCTCGTCGCAGGCGTATCCCGCCATCTCGGCGGAGCCTTCGCCCGCCGTCTGAGCCGGGACGACTCGATCGGTCGGATCATCGGCGTCGATGTCGTCCCCCCGCGCCACGGCATCGGCCGCGCTGAGTTCATGCGCGCCGACATCCGTAGCCCCCTGATCAGCCGGATCATCTCCGGCAACGACGTCGACACCGTCGTGCACATGGGGGTCATCGCGACGCCGCGCGCCGGAGGGGGGCGGGCCACCCAAAAAGAGGTCAACGTCATCGGGACGATGCAGCTCCTGGCGGCGTGCCAGCGGGCCGATTCGGTCACCAAGCTCGTCGTGAAGTCGACCGCCGGCGTCTACGGATCCAGCCCGCGGGACCCGGCGATGTTCACCGAGGACATGGCGGCGAAGAAGATGCCCGGCTCCGGGTGGGCGCGCGACAGCGTCGAGGTCGAGGGGTACGTCCGTGGGCTCTCCCGCCGGCGCCCTGACATCGAGATCACGACACTGCGCTTCGCCAATGTCATCGGCCCGCGCATCCGCACTGCCTTCACCGACCACTTCAGCCTGCCGATCATCCCGATCCCCTTCGGCTATGACGCGCGGCTCCAGTTCATCCACGAGGACGACTGCGTGGCCGCGCTCACCCACTCCGTCGGCCTGCCCGGTCTCGGTGCGGTCAATGTCGCCGGCGACGGCATCATCACCGCGAGCCAGGCCGCCAACCTGGCCGGCCGACCCTTCGTGCTCGTCCCACGCATGGCGACCGGCACGGTCACCGACATGGCCAAGAAGCTGGGTCTGATCGACATCGGCTCCGACCAGCTCGACCTGCTGAGCTTCGGTCGGGGCCTGGACACCCGACGCATGCGCGAGGTCCTCGGCTTCGAGCCGGCGTACACGACGCGTGCCGCCTACGAGGACTATGCCCGCGCGACCAAGGGGAGGGTGCTCGACCGCCTGCCCTTCGCCCAGCCCGGATGGTCGGCTGTGCAGGCGGCCGAGGCCGCGATGCGGGCCGTGACGCCCACCCCCGAGAGTGAGAAGTGATGGCCGACAGCACCCGCGCCACCCGCCCCAGGACCACGGCGAAGAAGACCACGTCGACGAAGACCGCGGCGAAGAAGACCACGGCGAAGAAGACCACGGCCACGGCTGCCAAGAAGGCGCCGGCGAAGAAGGCCACCACCACGAAGCCGGCGGCACAGAGCACCAAGTCGCCACGACCCAGCGCTGTCGCCGCTGCGGCCGACCGTGCAGGTGGCGAGCGAGCTCGCCGGCGCAGCACCCCCCTTCTCACGGGTCCGTCTGCGCAGGCGCCCACAGGCACGACGCCCGCGCGCCCGGCGAAGCCGTCCTCACGCACGTCGAGCGCGTCCCGCAAGCCCACGCTCACCGTGGTGCCGGGTCCCGACGGGGCGCCCCCGGCCGCCAAGCGCACGACCGCGCGCACGACCTCGACGGCCAGCAAGGCATCGGCGCGACGCCGGCCCCCGACCCGACGCGCGAGCCCGACGCCACGACCGGTCGCGGTGGCACCCGAGTCCGCGACATCGTCCTCCTCCACCAGCACGCCCGAGAGCGGACAGGCGCTCGTCCCCGGGCTGGCCGAGCTGCTGTCCGTGCTCCTGTCCGCGGGCCAGATGACCTCGCGCACCCTGGGCCACGCGGCCGGGGCGGCGGCAGGCGAAGGGTGGGAGCGCCGCTTCTCGGAGACGCTGCAGTTCCTCCAGCGCCGGGTCAAGGGTGACTACGCGGTCGATGACTTCGGCTTCGACGAGGACTTCACGATCCACACCGTCTTCCCGGTGCTGCGCCTGCTCAAGGACAAGTGGTTCCGCATCGAGGTCCGGGGGATCGAGAACATCCCGGCCGAGGGCGGTGCGCTGCTCGTGTCCAACCACTCGGGCACGGTCGCGATCGACTCGATCATGACCCAGATGGCCATCCACGATGCCCACCCGCAGCGACGCTTCCTGAGGATGCTCGGTGCGGACCTCGTCTTCCAGCTGCCGGTCGTGGGTGACATGGCGCGCAAGACGGGCGCCACCCTGGCGTCCGCGGCCGACGCGGACCGGCTCATGCGTGGGGGAGACCTCGTCGGAGTCTGGCCCGAGGGCTTCAAGGGCGTCGGCAAGCCCTTCCGTGAGCGGTACAAGCTGCAGCGGTTCGGCCGCGGTGGTTTCGTCTCGTCGGCGATCAAGGCGGAGGTGCCGATCATCCCGTGCTCGGTCGTGGGCGCCGAAGAGGTCTACCCGATGATCGGCAACATGAAGACGGTCGCGCGACTGCTCGGAGCGCCCTACGCACCGATCACGCCCTTCTTCCCGCTGCTCGGCCCGCTGGGCCTGATCCCCTTGCCCAGCAAGTGGATCATCGAGTTCGGTGAGCCGATCGACACCGCCTCCCTCGGCCCCGCGGCCGCGGACGACCCGATGTTGGTCTTCGAGATCACCGACCAGGTCCGCGAGACGATCCAGCAGACCTTGTACTCGGTGCTCGTGACGCGCCGCTCGGTCTTCTTCTAGGAGGGGTGGTGTCCCCCCTTCCCTCCGCTCGAGTCGTCCTGGTCTCACGCGAGGGCTGCCACCTGTGCGATGTGGCCCGAGAGGTCATCGAGGGCGTCGTCGCCCAGACCGGTGACAGCTTCGCCGTGGTGGACATCGACGCTGATCCCGAGCTGGCCCGCTACACCGACGAGGTGCCGGTCACCTTTGTCGACGGGCGTCAGCACGACTACTGGCGGGTGGACGAAGCGCGGCTGCGCGCGGCCCTGGGAGGGTGAGCCGGCCGCGACGTCCACCGTCGGTCCGCGACTTTGTGCATTTGTTCACAAGAGCGTAATCTCGTCGTGTTCGGTCGTCAGGAGGCGCTCGCCCCTCGACCGGGAGAGGAGCCCGAGCCCAACCGTGTCCGTCGATCAGGCCGCCAAGCGCGATATCCCCGACGCGACGGTCGCCCGACTCCCCGGATATCTCCGGGCGCTCGGTCAGCTCACGGTTCAGGACGTGCTCTCCGTCTCCTCGGAGGAGCTCGCGCACAGTGCCGGGGTCAGCTCGGCCAAGCTGCGCAAGGACCTCAGCCACCTCGGCTCGTACGGAGTGCGTGGCGTCGGGTACGACGTGGCCCACCTGACCTACCAGATTTCCCGGGCCCTCGGCCTGACGCACGACTGGCCAGTCGTCATCGTCGGTATGGGCAACCTCGGCCGCGCACTCGCCTCCTACGGGGGCTTCGCCACCAAGGGCTTCAAGGTCGTCGCGCTCCTCGACCGTGACCCTCAGCTGGTCGGCGAGCGGCTCGACGAGCTGACGGTCCAGCCGATGGGGGAGCTGGTCTCCCTCGTCACCCCCGGCGAGGCCTGCATCGGAGTCATCGCGACGCCGGCGGCGTCCGCCCAGGACGTGGCCGATCTGCTCGTGGCTGCCGGTGTCAGCTCCATCCTCAACTTTGCCGCGACCGCCATCCAGGTTCCCGAAGGGGTCCACATGCGCAAGGTCGACCTGTCCACCGAGCTGCAGATCCTCGCCTTCCACGAGCAGCAGCGCTCCGCCTCCGTCGCCGACGAGCTGCTGGAGGGAGCTGGCTGATGAGTCTCCTCGCCTTTGGTCTCAACCACCGACGCGCCCCGATCTCCGTGCTGGAGCGGGCCGCGCTCGACGAGTCGAGCCTGTCGCAGATCATCGCTGCGGCGACGGCCAGCCCCGACATCACGGAGCTCCTGGTCGTCGCGACCTGCAACCGCACCGAGATCTACGCGGAGGTCAGCGCCTTCCACGGTGCGGTCGCGGACCTCACCGATGCGATGACGGATGCCACGGCCATCACCCACGATGACCTCAAGGCGCACCTCGACCTGCACTACGGCGACGCGGCCGTGGCCCACGTCTTCAATGTCGCGGCCGGGCTGGACTCCATGGCCGTGGGCGAGTCGCAGATCCTCGGCCAGATGCGCGATGCGCTCGGGCGCGGTCAGGACGACGGCCACGTGGGCAGCCACCTCAACGCCCTCATCCAGCAGGCGCTGCGCACTGGCAAGCGCGTGCACTCCGAGACGGCCATCGACGAGGTCTCCCGCTCGCTCGTGGGCGTGGGGCTCGACGCCGCTGCGGGCCACGTGGGTCCGCTGACGGACGCGCACGTCCTCGTCGTCGGCGCGGGCGCGATGAGTGCCCTCGCCGCGACCAGTGCGATCCGCCGCGGGGTCGCCGAGCTGACCGTCGTCAACCGGACCCACGAGCGGGGAGTCGCACTGGCCGAGCGACTGGGAGGTCAGGCCCGACCGTCGCACGAGCTGGCGGACGCCCTCGCCGAGGCCGACGTCGTCATCTCCTGCACCGGATCCACCGGGCTGGCCATCACCCTGCCCGATGTCGCCGACGCCCAGGTCAGCCGTGGCGGCCTCCCGCAGGCCTACATCGATCTGGCCCTGCCGCACGATGTCGCACACGACGTGGCCGACCTCAGTGGGGTGACCCGGCTGGGGCTCGCCGATCTGGGCGAGCGGCTCGGCTCCGAGGGCTCGGTCCCCGAGGTGGAGCAGGCGCGCGCGATCGTGGGCGAGGCCGTCACCAAGCACCTGGGCCAGCGGGCGGCGAGCATCGCCGCGCCGACCGTGCGGGCCCTGCGCAGCGCGGCCCAGCAGGTGGTCGAGCGCGAGCTGACCCGCCTGGGTCAGCGCACCCCGGACATGTCCGAAAAAGACCGCTCCGAGGTCGAGAGAGCGGTGCACCGCATCGTCGAGAAGCTGCTCCACCAGCCCACCGTGCGCGCCAAGGAGCTGGCGAGCGATGGCCGCTTCGGCGAGTACGAGGACGCGCTCAACCAGCTCTTCGACCTCCACGCCGAAGGAGGTGCCCTGTGACCGCCCTTCGTCTGGGAACTCGTCGCTCGGCCCTGGCCATGACCCAGTCCGGCCACGTCGCCGACGCGCTGCGCGCGGCCGGCCACGAGGTCGAGCTCGTCGAGATCGTCACCGAGGGTGACACCAACCGGGCCTCGCTCGCGAGCATGGGTGGCACGGGCGTCTTCGCCACCGCCCTGCGCGAGGCGATACATGCCGGTGACGTCGACTTCGCCGTGCACTCCCTCAAGGACCTGCCGACCGCTCCCGCACCGGGACTGGTCGTCGCGGCGATCCCCGCGCGAGTCGACCCGCGTGACGCACTGTGTGCCCGCGACGGTCTCACCCTGGGTGAGCTCGGCGAAGGCGCTGTCGTCGGGACCGGTTCGCCGCGACGGCGAGCCCAGCTGGCCGCACTCGGCCTCGGGCTGGAGTTCCGCGACATCCGCGGCAACCTCGGCACCCGTCTGGCGATGGTCGGCCCCGGCGAGGACCAGCTCGACGCGATCGTCCTCGCGTCGGCCGGGTTGACCCGCCTCGGTCTGCGCGAGCACGTCACCGAGCTGCTCGAGCCGATCCAGATGCTGCCCGCGCCCGGGCAGGGAGCCCTGGCCGTCGAGTGCCGTGAGGGGGACGAGCAGGTGCTCGCCGCCCTGCGCCCGCTCGACCACGCCGACACCCGCGCCGCGGTCACCGCCGAGCGCGGTGTCCTCGCGGAGCTCGAAGCCGGGTGCGCCGCCCCCATCGGCGCCCTCGCCGAGATCGTCGAGGACGTCGACGGCCTCGCCATCTCCCTCCGGGCCGTGGTCACTGCGACCGACGGCACCGGGGACCTGCGCCGGTCCATCACCGGCCCGATGGGCGAGGCAGAGGACCTCGGTCGTCGCCTCGCCCGCACCCTCGTCGCCGACGGAGCCCCAGAGCTCGCCGACCTGCAAGCCACCCACCCCTCGACCGCTTCGGAGCATGTCCAGTGACCCCCCAGCGCGCTGCCGCAACCCCCTCCGCCGCCTCCCGCCGACCGGCGCGTGTCGCCTTCGTCGGTGCCGGGCCGGGTGATGTCTCATTGATGACCGTTGCCGCGGTCGACCTGCTCGGTCGAGCGGACGCGGTCATCACCGACCAGCTGACCAACGAGGACATCGTCGCCTCGATGACCGGCGAGGACGTCGACGTCGTCGACGCCAGCCACGGCGAGCACGGCCAGCAGCTGACGCACGCCATGCGCGCCAAGCTCGTCGTCAAGACCGCCAAGGCGCACAAGGCGGGCCTCGTCGTGCGGCTCATGGACGGCGACCCGGCCACCTTCAACGGCCTGGCCGAGGAGGCGCAGGCGCTGGTCAAGGCCGGCATCGACTTCGACATCGTCCCCGGTGTCTCCGCCGTGAGTGCGGTCCCTGCCTATGCCGGGATCCCGCTCACCTCGCGCTCGACCAGTGCGCTGCACGTGGTGAGCGTGTCCGGGGCCAAGCGCGCCGACCTGTCGGCGTCAGTCGCGGACGATGTCACGCTCGTGCTGCTCGGCCTGCCCGAGCACCTGGCTCAGGCCTTCACCGACCTGCTCGCCGCGGGCCGCGCTGCGCAGACCCCGGTCGCCCTGACGCGTGGCGGCACGACGACCCACCAGACGACGCGGCAGGCGACCCTCGAGGAGGCGGCCGAGGCGATCGTCGGTCTCGAGGTGCCGACCCTGGCCGTCATCGGCTCGACCGTCGGCCTGCGCGAGAGCCTCTCGTGGTTCGAGACCAAGCCGCTCTACGGGTGGAACGTGCTCATCCCCCGGACCAAGGACCAGGCCGGGCCCATGACCAAGCAGCTGCTCGGTCATGGCGCGACGAGTCAGGTCGTCCCGACGATCAGCGTCGAGCCGCCCCGCACGCCGCAGGCCGTCGAACGCGCGGTGCGCGGTCTGGTCACCGGGCGTTACCAGTGGATCGGGTTCACCTCGGTCAACGCGGTCAAGGCCATCCGGGAGAAGTTCCAGGAGTTCGGCCTCGACGCCCGCGCCTTCTCGGGGCTGAAGATCGCTGCTGTCGGCGGAGTCACCGCGGACGCGCTGCGCGACTGGGGCCTGGAGCCCGACCTCGTGCCCACGGGTGAGATGTCGGCCAAGGGCCTGCTCGAGGAGTGGCCTCCCTACGACGAGGTCCTCGACCCGATGGACCGCGTCTTCCTGCCGCGAGCCGACATCGCCACCGACACCCTCGTCGCCGGTCTGCAGGACATGGGCTGGCAGGTCGACGACGTCACGGCCTACCGCACCGTGCGGGCCACGCCGCCGCCGGCACCCGTGCGCGACGCCATCAAGCAGGGCGCCTTCGACGCGGTCGTCTTCACCTCCTCCTCCACGGTGCGCAATCTCGTCGGCATCGCCGGCAAGCCGCACCCGTCCACCGTCATCGCCTGCATCGGGCCGGCGACCGTCAAGACGGCCGAGGAGGCCGGACTGCGCGTCGACGTCATGGCTCCCGAGGCGACCGGTGAGAGCCTCGTCGAGGCGCTGGCCACCCACGGTCGGGAACTGGCTGCGGCAGCCCTCGAGGCTGGTGAAGAGGTCACCCGGCCGAGCGATCGGCGCAAGAAGTCGTCGAGCCGACGCAAGGCGAAGGGGTGAGCCCCGCGGGTCCTCGTCCGACCGGGCCCGTGGTCCGGCCGCGACGACTGCGGGGGAGCATCCCCCTTCGTCGTCTGGTTGCGCAGACCCGGCTGCACCCGGCCGACCTGGTCCTGCCGGTCTTCGTCCGTGAGGGCATCGACGCGCCCGTCGACATCTCCTCGATGCCGGGCGTCGTGCAGCACACCGTCGAGTCGCTCGTCGACGAGGCGCAGGCCTGTGTCGATGCCGGCCTCGGCGGGATCATGCTCTTCGGTGTGCCGCAGGCCAAGGACGCTCGCGGATCTGGTGCCGATGACCCCCAGGGGATCCTCAACATCGCCACGCGGGCCGTCGTCGACGCCGTCGGGGACCGTCTCGTCGTCATGACCGACCTGTGTCTCGACGAGTTCACCGACCACGGTCACTGCGGGGTGCTGTCGACGACCCTCGACGGGCACAGCGTCGTCGACAATGACGCCACCCTCGAGCGCTACGCCGACATGGCCCTGGCACAGGCCGCTGCCGGCTCCCACGTGCTCGGGCTGTCCGGGATGATGGACGGCCAGGTCGCGCACGTGCGGGCCGCGCTCGACGACGCGGGGTACATCGACACCCTCGTGCTGGCCTACGCCGCGAAGTACACCTCCGCGTTGTACGGGCCCTTCCGCGAGGCCGTCCAGTCCTCCCTGAGCGGGGACCGCGCGACCTACCAGCAGGACCCCGCCAACGCGACCGAGTCGCTGCGCGAGATCGAGCTCGACCTCGCCGAGGGGGCCGACATCATCATGGTCAAGCCGGCCCAGCCGCACCTGGACATCATCGCCGCGGCGGCGGAGATCTCTCCGGTGCCCGTGGCGGCCTACCAGATCTCGGGGGAGTACGCCCAGATCGTCGCCGCCGCCGAGCGGGGTTGGATCGACCGCGATGCCGCGGTCACCGAGTCGCTGGTGCACATCAAGCGGGCGGGTGCCCAGATCGTGCTCACCTACTTCGCGCTCGAGATTGCGGGACGCCTGTGAGCGAGGTCGCGTGGCTCACGCCGCGAGAGCAGGAGCACTGGCGCGCCTACCTGCGTGGCTCGCGCCTGCTCGAGCGTGCGCTCGCCGACGACCTCGCGCCACTGAACATCCAGCTGACCGAGTACGAGCTGCTCTCCATGCTGTCGGAGTCGCCGGACCAGCGGACCCGGATGTCCCGGCTGGCCGACGACATCATCCAGTCCCGCTCCCGCGTGACGCACACGGCCACGCGGCTGGAGAAGCGCGGCTGGGTGGAGCGTTGCCGCTCTGCCGATGATGGCCGCGGCGTCGAGATCTCCATGACCGACGCCGGGCGAGAGGCGCTCGACGAGCTGTCGCGCGTGCACGTGGAGTCCGTGCGACGGCACCTCGTGGACGCCCTGACGCCCGAGGAGTTCGAGGGGCTCGGGGTGGCGATGGCCGCGTTGCGTGACCGGATGGCGCCAACGCACCACGAGATCGGCCTCGACGACTGAACTCTCGGGGGCTCACGGCCCTAGCGGGCCTGCGCCCCCGAGTCCCCCCGAAGGCCCGCGTGGCTGGGTTTGGGAGGATCGGGGCATGACGCTCTCGACGACTGGTTCGCAGGCCCTCTTCGACCGTGCCCGCACGGTGATCCCCGGTGGGGTCAACTCGCCGGTGCGCGCCTTCGGTGGGGTCGGTGGCGTCCCGCGCTTCATCGACAGTGCGAAGGGAGCCTGGCTCACCGATGTCGACGGCAACCGGTATGTCGACCTCGTGTGCTCCTGGGGCCCGATGATCCTCGGCCACGCGCACCCCGACGTGCTCGACGCCGTGACCGCTGCCGCGGCCAAGGGCTTTTCCTTCGGCACGCCCAGCGAGAACGAGGTGGCGCTCGCCGCCGAGATCGTCGACCGGGTGGAGCCGCTGGAGCAGGTGCGCCTCGTCTCCTCCGGGACCGAGGCGACGATGTCCGCCCTTCGTCTGGCCCGTGGTGCCACCGGCCGTTCGATCGTCGTGAAGTTCGCCGGCTGCTACCACGGGCACGTCGACGCCCTTCTCGCACAGGCCGGCTCGGGTGTCGCGACCTTCGCGCTGCCCGACTCTGCCGGTGTGCCGGCATCGGCTGCGGGCGAGACGGTCGTCCTGCCGTACAACGACCTCGCGGCCGTCGAGGAGCTCTTCGCCGTCCGCGGACAGGAGATCGCCGCGGTCATCACCGAGGCGGCCCCGGGCAACATGGGTGTCGTCCCGCCCGAGCCCGGCTTCACCGAGGGCCTGCGTCGCGTCACCGCTGCGCACGGCGCGCTGCTCATCAGCGACGAGGTGATGACCGGCTTCCGCGCCAGCCGCTCCGGCTGGTACGGCCTCGAGACCGGCTCCACGGGCGCCAACCCGGGCGGCTACGCAGACGGCGCGCCCGACCTGTTCACCTTCGGCAAGGTCATGGGCGGTGGCTTCCCGGCCGCGGCCTTCGGTGGCCGCGCGGACCTCATGGCCCACCTCGCCCCGGACGGACCCGTCTACCAGGCAGGCACGCTCTCGGGTAACCCCGTCGCCACGGC
>JAKDKQ010000050.1 GCA_030453295.1 Janibacter sp. | reverse complement strand
GCTCGATGTAGTCGTCGCAGAAGGTCCAGAAGAAGGTCTCGGTGACCGACAGGCTCCGGGTGTAGTCCCAGGCCTCGAAGCCAGCGGTGGCCTCGTCGATCACCTGACGCAGGGCGGCGAGCATCGACTGGTCGAGGGGGTTGGTGACAGCGGTCGCGAGGTCACCGTCGACCTCGCCGAAGCCGAGGGCGAACTTGCTCGCGTTGAGCAGCTTGATCGCCAGACGGCGGCCGATCTTCATCTGGCCGGTGTCGTAGGCGGCGTCGGTGCCGAGACGGCTCGAGGCCGCCCAGTAGCGCACCGCGTCAGCGCTGTGCTCGACGACGACGTCCTCGGGAGTGACGACATTGCCCTTGGACTTGGACATCTTCTTGCGGTCGGGGTCCAGGATCCACCCGGAGAGCGCAGCGTTCTTCCACGGTGCGCTGCCGTGCTCGAGGTGCGAGCGCACGATGGTGGCAAAGAGCCAGGTGCGGATGATGTCGTGTCCCTGCGGGCGCACGTCCATCGGGAAGATCTTGTCGAAGAGGTCGCTCTCACCGCGCTCCGAGGCCAGCCAGTCGCCGGCGATCTGCGGGGACAGCGACGACGTGGCCCAGGTGTCCATGACATCGGGGTCGCCGGTGAAGCCGCCGGGCTGGTCGCGCTGCTCCTGGGTGTACCCCTGCGGGACCTGTGCCATCGGGTCGATCGGCAGCTGCTCCTCGGTGGGGACGAGGGGGGCGTCGTACTGCGGCTGGCCGTCACCGTCGAGGGAGTACCAGATCGGGATCGGGATGCCGAAGAACCGCTGACGAGAGATGAGCCAGTCGCCGTTGAGGCCGGCCACCCAGTTCTTGTAGCGGGACTTCATGAAGGTGGGGTGGAAGTCGACCTCGTCACCGCGGGCTTGCAGCGCCTCGTTGAGCTCGGCGTCGCGGCCACCGTTGCGGATGTACCACTGGCGGGAGGTGACGATCTCCAGCGGCTTCTCGCCGCGCTCGTAGAAGTTGGCCTTGCGCTGGGTCTTCTCCGGCTCGCCGTCCAGGTCACCGGAGGCGCGCAGCGCCTCGACGACGACCTCACGGGCGGAGTGCACGGTCTTGCCGGACATCTCCTCGAAGACCTCGCCTCCCTTCGCGCTGCCGGAGGAGGCGACCCACTCCGGGGTCTCACCGAGGATGCGACCGGCGCGGGTGACGATCGAGCGGGTGGGCAGCTGCAGCTCGCGCCACCAGATGACATCCGTGAGGTCGCCGAAGGTGCAGCACATCGCGATGCCGGCGCCCTTGTCCATCTCGGCGCCGCGGTGGGCCACGACGGGCACCTCGACGCCGAAGATCGGGGAGGTGACGCTCGTGCCGAAGAGCGCCTGGTAGCGCTCGTCGTCGGGGTGGGCGATGAGGGCGACGCACGCCGGCAGCAGCTCGGGGCGGGTGGTCTCGATGTGGACCGGCCCGTCGGCGCCGTGGAAGGCGACGCGGTGGTAGGCGCCCGGGTAGTCGCGAGCCTCGAGCTCGGCCTGGGCGACGGCCGTCTGGAAGGTGACATCCCACAGACCCGGCGCCTCGGCGGTGTAGGCCTCGCCGCGGGCGAGGTTGCGCAGGAAGGCGGTCTGCGCGGTCGCGCGGGAACGCTCGTCGATGGTGCGGTACTGGATCGCCCAGTCGAGGCTGAAGCCCAGGCGGCGGAAGAGGGACTCGAAGGCCTCCTCGTCGCGCACCGTCAGCTCGTCGCACAGCTCGATGAAGTTTTGTCGGCTGACCGGGACCTGGTCGGCGGCCTTGATCGTCTTGGTCGTGCCCTCGAAGGGGGGAGTGAAGTCCGGGTCGTAGGGCAGCGAGGAGTCGCCGCGCACGCCGTAGTAGTTCTGCACCCGCTTCTCCGTCGGCAGGCCGTTGTCGTCCCAGCCGATCGGGTAGAAGACGTTGAAGCCCTGCATCCGCTTGTAGCGGGCCATGCAGTCGGTGTGGGTGTAGCTGAAGACGTGCCCCATGTGCAGCGACCCGCTGGCCGTCGGGGGTGGGGTGTCGATGGAGAAGACCTGCTCGCGGGCGCCCTCGCGGTCGAAGGCGTAGGTGTCCTGATCGCGCCATACCGAGCCCCACGTGTCCTCGAGGCCGTCCAACGAGGGACGGTCCGGGATGCGGGTGGCGTCAGGGGCAGGGGAGTGCTCGGTCATGGGCCGATCTTCCCATTGCCGGAGGTGAGCCGACCAATCGGGCAGACTCCCGCCGCGGGGCCCCGCCAGACCGTAGTCTGTGGCCATGCGCCGCCCAGAGCCCTTGTATCGAGCCGTCATCATCGTCGCCCGGATCATCTTCCTCGTGAACGGCTATCGCTTCACCATCAAGGGTGAGCGCCATGTCCCCACGACGGGAGGCGCCGTGATGGCCATCAACCACACCGGGTACATCGACTTCGTCCTGGCCGGTCTGGGGGCCCGCAAGAGCCGCCGGTGGGTGCGCTTCATGGCCAAGAAGTCGATCTGGCAGCACACGCTCGCCGGATTCTTCATGCGCGGGTTGAAGCACATCCCGGTCGATCGTCGCGCGGGCGGAGCCGCCTTCAAGGAGGCCGTGGCCAAGCTGAGCGACGGCGAGGTCGTCGGCGTCTATCCCGAAGCCACGATGTCGCGCTCCTTCGAGATCAAGGAGCTGAAGAAGGGCACGGCACGGATGGCCCAGGAGTCGGGGACGCCGATCCTGCCGACGATCGTGTGGGGCGCTCACCGCATCTGGACCAAGGATGTGCCGAAGCGGCTGGGCCGCACCAAGTTTCCGATCCACATCACCATCGGCGAGCCGATCCACGTCGGTCCCGAGGATGACATCAACGCCATCACGCAGCGGCTGCGCGAGGTCATGAAGCAACTGCTCGACGAGACCATCGCCGCCTACCCGACGCTCACGGGCGATGAGCTGCGCTTCCTGCCCGCACGCCTCGGCGGCACGGCGCCCTCCTACGAGGACGCCTTCGCCAAGGACCACAAGGACATGACGCGGGTCAAGGACCAGTTCACCAAGGACTGACGCTCGCGCGTCAGGCGGTCAGGGCCAGGTCGCTCCCCGCCAGCCGGGCGTAGGCGCCGCCGCTCGCGACGAGTGCGGTGTGCTCGCCGCGCTCGACGACCCGCCCGCCCGCGAGGACGAGGATCTCGTCCGCGGACTCGATGGTGCTCAGCCGGTGGGCGATGGTGATGGTCGTGCGGCCACGGGCCAGGGCGTCGAGCGCCGTCTGCAGTTCACGCTCGGTGTCGTTGTCCAGCGCGCTGGTGGCCTCGTCGAGGACGAGGACCGCCGGGTCGCGCAGGAGCGTGCGGGCGATCGCGATGCGCTGCTTCTCGCCACCGGAGAAGCGGTGACCGCGGGCTCCGACGACGGTGTCGAGGCCATCGGGCAACCCGGCGATGAGGTCTGCGGCCTGCGCGGTCGCGAGGGCCTGCCACAGTCGGGCCTCGGGGGCGCCGGGGTCGGCGAGCAGGAGGTTGGCCCGGATCGTGTCGTGGGCGAGGTAGGTCTCCTGGGTGACGATGCCGACGATCTGGGTGAGCGTCTGCGGGTCGATGTCGCGCAGGTCGACCCCGTCGATGGTGACCCTCCCGGTCGTGGGGTCGGCGAGGCGCACGAGCAGTGACGCCAGGGTCGACTTGCCGCTGCCGGTGGCACCGACGAGAGCCAGGTGGGCGCCGGCCGGCACGGTGGCCGACACGTCGTCCAGCGCGAGTCGGTCGCTGTCGGGGTAGCCGTAGGAGACGCCGTCGATGCGCAGCTCGCCGCGGACGGTCGTGGGGTCGATGTCGACCGGCTCCAGCGGTGGGACCACCTCGGGCTGGAGGTCGAGGTAGCCGAAGACCCGGCTGAAGAGGGCCATCGAGGCGACCCACGAGGCGCCGACGTTGAGCAGGCCCATGATCGGTCGGAAGATGCCCGACTGCAGCGTGGTGAAGGCGATGATCGTGCCGATCGTCATGCCTCCGCTCGTCGCGGGCAGGCCGGCAGCCAGGTAGATCAGGGCCGGGATCCCGGCGAAGATGATCGACATCGTCGCCATCCGCCAGCGACCGGCGAGCTCGGAGCTCACCTCGAGCCCGACAAGATCGGTCGAGGTCTGCGTGAAGCCGGCCGCGCCGCGCTCGGCGGTGCCGAGGGTCTTGGACAGCAGGGCGCCGCTCACGGACAGCTCCTCGGAGACCTGCGCCTGCAGGTCGGCCAGGCGGCGCTGGCGCCTGGCGGTGATCTCGCGTCGGGCGAGGGCCACCTTGCGCGTGGTCCAGATGGCCGGGGGGAGCACGAGGAGGGAGAGCAGGGACAGCCGCCAGCTGAGGGCGACCATCGCGACAGCCGTGGCGATCGCGGTCGTGAGGTTGGAGGCGATCGACACGGCGGTGCTCGTGACGATCGACTGCATGCCGGCCACGTCCTGGGTGATGCGCGACTGGATCTCGCCGGAGCGGGTCCGGGTGAAAAAGCTCATCGCCTGGCGCTGCAGGTGGGTGAAGACATCGGTGCGCAGCCGGTGCATGACCGCTTGTCCGACGCGCGTGGAGATCCACGTCTGCTGCACGCCGATGAGCGCGGTCGCGATCGTGACCAGCAGCATCCCGCCGACGGCGAGGAGGAGCAGGCGCACGTCCTGGTGGGGGAGGGCGTCATCGATGATGGCGCGCAGGAGGAAGGGGGAGGCCATCGAGATCAGCGAGCTGGCCACGATCAGGCCCACGACCACGGCGACCTGCCAGCGGTGGGGGTGGAAGTAGGCGATGACCCGGCGGGCGCTCACAGGGCTCTCGGCGAGCTGGGCGCGGTCCTGCGGGTCGATGCGGCGGGGTCTGTTCTTCGGGGTGTCCATGCGGGCCCCTTTCAGTTGTCTCAGTTTCGTGATGCTGAGGTTACCTCACTATGAGGCAAGGTGGCAACGTGGCTATCGTGGACCCATGACGACGCGGACACCCGGGCAGGGCTCGGAGGATCTCGGTGAGCAGCTGTTGCGGGTGGCTCGCGGGCTGCGTCGGGCATGGATGGTCGACCTGTCCGCGCACGACCTGTCACCGCACGAGGCGCGGGCGTTGCGGGTGGCCGCGGACCGGCAGGACGCCCCGCGACTGAGGGACCTGGCCGACGCCCTGCGCATCGCGCCGCGCTCGGTGACCGATGTCGTCGACGCTCTCGAGGCCAAGGGCTATGTCGCCCGACAGCCGGACCCGGCGGACCGTCGGGCGAGCGTGGTCCTCGTGACCGAGGCCGGACATGCCGTCCGCGCCGCCGTGCAGGAGGCACGACGACGCACCATGGGCGACCAGATGGGTGCGCTCACCCCAGCCCAGCGTGCCGCGCTCGCGGACGCGCTGACGAGCCTCGAGGGCACCTTCGACCCGGGGAAGCGAGATCAGTAGGAGCTGACGCCCAGATGGGCGAGGGCCTGGCGCAGCAGTGCGCCGTGACCACCGGACATCTCGGCCTGCAGACCGATCTCGCCGGCCTCGTCGGGTGTCAGCCAGGCCAGGTCGAGGGCGTCCTGCTGCGGGGCGCAGTCGCCGCGCACCGGGACGATGAAGCTCAACGCCACCGCATGCTGTCGTGGGTCGTGGAAGGGGGTGACGCCCGGCGTCGGGAAGAACTCCGCCACGGTGAAGGGCACCGGCGAGGCGGGGATCGACGGCAGGGCCATCGGGCCCAGGTCCTTCTCCAGGTGGCGCACGAGGGCATCGCGCACTCGCTCGTGGTAGTTGACCCGGCCAGCGATCAGCTCGCGGTCCATGGTGCCGGTGTCGGAGGCCCGCAGGAGCAGGCCGACGCCGACGACGTCACCGTTGTCCGCGACCCGCACGGGGACGGCGGCCACGTAGAGGATCGGCACGCGTCCGCGGACACCGTCGAGCTCCTCGTGGCTGAGCCACGCTTCCTGTCGGTCCAGATCCGCCTGCATGCCCGTCATCCTCGCAGACACGCAGCGTCTCCCTTCGCACGACCTTAAGGAGATTCGCACCCGGGGGCGCACGACCTCAAGGAGATTCGCACTAGGAGGAGGAGAAGGAGGCGCGCCGCGCGGCGCGGCGCAACGAGGTGAGGATCGGGCGACCCGTGAGGGCGATGAGCACGACATTGGTCAGGGCACGCACGAGGTCCCAGCCCAGCGAGGTCGCCAGGTCGAAGGCGAGGAAACGGGCGAGGTTCTCCGCGATCGGTGCTCCCGCGACGAAGCTGAGCGCCTCCTCGCCCTGCACCGTGAAGGGCCAGAAGGAGAAGTTCAGCGCCGCCCCGTAGAGCAACCCGCTGACCGCGCCGTAGCAGCACAGCATGACGATCTCGAGGGTTCCCTTCGCCCGGGGCAGCAGGCCGGCGCCGAGGCCGACCCACGCGGCGGCGAGCATCTGGAAGGGCAGCCACGGACCCACGCCTGCCGTGATGAGGGCGCTCGAGGCGAGCGTCGTCGCCCCGAGGATGAAGCCGAACCCGGGGCCGAAGACCCTCCCGGCGAGGACGAGCAGGAAGAAGACCGTCTCCAGACCAGCCGTTCCGGCACCCAGGGGACGCAGGGCGGCGCCCACCGCCGAGAGCACGCCGAGCATCGCGACGGCCTTGGTGTCCAACCCGCCGTCGCTCACCTCGGCCAGGACGACGGCGAGCACGCCGATGAGGATCGCGGCGAAGACGAGCGGCGCATCCCCGGAGTGCGAGAGTCCGCTCTCCGGGGAGACGAAGAGGGGCCAGAGGAAGGCGAAGAGGCCCGCCACGCTCGTGATCGCGATGGCGAGCACCGCGCGGGGACGCAGCTCGACCGCACGACGCCCGGTCACGGTGCTGGTGCTCATGTCGAGCCGTCCCGAACCGCGGATCGCACGTCCGCGACAGTCAGTACCGGGGCCGGGGCCAGGACCTTGGCCACCTGCGGCGCGAAGGCGGGGGAGGACATGACGACGTCCGCCGTCGGTCCGTCAGCGATGATCTCGCCGTCGGCCATGATGACGACCCGGTCGGCGGCCTCGGCGACGAACTCGACGTCGTGCGTGGAGAGCAGGACCGCCCGGCCGCGTTCGACCAGGGAACGCAGTGCTCGCGACAGCGCCGCCTTGGCCGTGTAGTCCAGTCCTCGGGTCGGCTCGTCGAGCAGGACCACCGGGGGGTCGGCGGTGAGCTGGACGGCGAGGACGAGGGAGAGCCGCTGACCTTCGGACAGGTCTCGCGGGTGGCGACCGGCCGGGATGCCCGGTGCGATCTCCTCGAGCAGCGCCGCGCAGGTGCCGCCCGTGGCGCCGGCGTCGAGGTCGGCGCGCTCGCACTCACCCCCGACGCTCTCGAGGTAGAGCAGGTCGCCGGGTGTCTGCGGCACCAGCCCGACGAGCGTGCGTCGCGCCGCGGGCTTGAGCTCGGCGGGGTCGGTGCCATCGAGGGACACGCTCCCGGCGGACCGGGCGCCTGAGCCCTGCAGGGCCCACAGGAGCGAGGACTTGCCCGCTCCGTTGCGGCCCATCAGTGCGGTGACGCTCCCGGGGCGCAGCGTCAGATCCACCTCGTCGACGGCGACCAGGCGGCCGTGCCGGACGGTCACTCCCTTCGCCTCGAGACCGCCTGGCTGCCCTGATGGCGGTGCGGGAGTAAGGATCCCACCGATCTGTCGGCGAAGGGGGCCCGCCGCCCGTCGTGCGTCGCGCACCGACAGCGGCAGGGGCGACCACCCGGCCCATCGGCCCAGCTCGACCACGGGTGGAGCGACACTCGAGGTGATCATCATCCGCGCCGGAGCGCCGTGCTCGACCCGACCGTCGACGACGTGGATGACCGAGTCGGCGTGGTGGATGACCCGCTCGATCCGGTGCTCGGCGACGATGACGGTGGTCGACAGGTCGTGGACCAGGCGCGAGATCGCGGCCAGGACGTCCTCGGCCGCGGTCGGGTCGAGGGCGGAGGTGGGCTCGTCGAGGACGATGACCCGGGGGTGCTGCGTGAGGACCGATCCGATCGCGACCCGCTGCTGCTGACCGCCGGACAGGTCGCGCAGAGGGGCATCGCGCAGGTCGGCGATGTCCATGACGTCGAGGACCTCCTCGACGCGCCGGCGCATGGTCTCGGGTGGCAGCCCCAGCTGCTCCATGCCATAGGCGAGCTCGGCCTCGACGGTCTCGGTGACGAAGCCGGCGAGTGGGTCCTGGCCCACGACGCCGACGACATCGGCGAGGTCTCGAGGCTTGTGGGTCGCGGTGTCCCGCCCGCTGACGAGGACCCGGCCCTCGAGTCGGCCGCCGGTGAAGTGAGGGACGAGCCCGTTGATCGCGCCCAGCAGGGTCGACTTGCCCGACCCGGTGCGGCCGACGACGAGCGCGAGCTCGCCCTCCTCGATCACCAGGTCGACGTGGGCGAGGGCGGGGGCGTCGTTGTCGTCGTAGGTGAGCGTCACGTCCTCGAAGACGACGGCGGGTTCGGGCGACCAGCTCATGAGTGGCTCCCTTCGGTCGTGGTGGTCCGTCGGACGCGGTCGCGCTCGCGGGTCACCGGTGGGGGCGGGGTGAGCGCAGCCGGCAGGAGCGCGACGAGCAGCCCCAGGGTGAGGGCCCACGGCAGCGGGGGCGCCCCGAGCGGGGACAGCGGCATGGTCAGAGCGCTCGGCTCCCAGTGTGCGCTCGCCAGTGCGGCCATCGCAGCCAGCAGCCCGCACAGCGCGGTCACGGTCTCCGGCGCGCGCCAGGGGGAGGGGCGGTAGGTCGTGCGGGAGACGGCTGCGGACCCGCTGGCCAGACCCAGGGCGCCGAGGAGGACACCGACGAGCAGGAGGGGCAGCCCCATCCAGTCGGGGCTCGTCGCGTCGAGCAGCCCGTAGCTGCCGACCGCCATGCCGAGCAGACCACCGAGCGTGAGCAGCCCGGTGAGCTGGTGCCGGGCGGGGGAGGTCTCGCCACGACGGCCGTAGCCGCGCGAGTCCATCGAGGCGGCCAGCGCCATCGACCGCTCGAGGGTGTCCTCGAGGACGGGCATCGCGACGCGGCGGATGGAGCGGAGCCCGCGTGCGCTGTCCCCGCGCAGCAGCCGGGCCCGGTGCACGCGGCGGACCGACTCGGCGAGCTGCGGCGCGACACTGATCGCGACGACGATCGCGGTCCCGATCTCCTGCAGGGCGCCCGGCAGCGCGGCGAGCAGCCGCTTGGGGTCGGCCAGGGCATTGGCGGCGCCGACGCACAGGATCATCGCGGCCAGCCGCATCCCCTCGAAGAGGGCCGCGAGCAGTCCCTCGAGTCGCAGGTCGCCCAGCAGGTTGATCCCGGCGGCCCAGCCCGGCAGCGCGATCTCGGGTAGTGGCAGCAGGACGATCTCGCCCCACTTGAGGCCGACGAGGACGTGCAGGAGGACCCGCAGGACGATGATGAAGCCGCCGAGCACGGCATAGAGGGTGAAGGCACGCGCCCACGGGGTATCGGCACGTCGGGCCATGACGACGAAGGTCACCGCGGCCGCCGCGAGCAGCAGGACGAGCGGGTTGGTCGTCTGCGAGACCGCCACCGCCAAGCCGATGGCCCAGAGCCACCAGGCCCCGGGGTGGATCGCCCGTGGTGTCGAGGAGAGCACGAAGGGGGTCAGTGGTGCCGGCGTCGTGCCATGGCCAGGGCGCCGCCGCCGAGGACGACGAGCAGGCCGCCACCGATGGCGGTGGGCACCAGCGCGCCGCTGCCGGAGTCGGACTCGGCCCCAGCGGCGCTGGTGCTCTCACCGTCGACGCCGGTTGTCGGTGACACGGCGGCAGTGCTGGAGGTGCTGGACGTCGAGGACGTCTTGTCCTTGGCCTTCTTCGTGTCGGCTGCCGCCTCGGCCTTCCGTGACGCCTTGTCCTTGTCCTTGTCCTTGGACGCGGAGGCGCGGGCCGACGACGAGGTCGCCGAGGAGCCGGCTGCCGTGCCCCGGGTGGACGACGCAGCAGGGGAGCCCTGCGACGACGTGCGCCCCGGGGTCTGCGTCGAGCCGCCGCCGGGTGCTGCGGTGGACCCACCGCCGGCAGGGCCGGTGCTCGCCCGCGGTGCGGAGGTCGTCGGTGCAGCCGTGGTGCTGGACGAGGGCTGCGCCGTCGGCGTCGAGGCTGCCGCGGGTGGTGCCACGCTCGGGGAGGCATTGGTCCCCAGACGGAATGCCACGGCGCTGCCGGGTGCCGGGTCGTGCAGGTAGATGCCGGAGTTGGAGTACTGCCAGGACCCACCCGCGCTCGCGTGGTGGAAGGCCCAGTAGTTGTCAGCCGGAGGCATGCGACCGCAGGAGATGGTGGGCAGGCCGTCGATCGTGCAGACTGCGCCGGGCTGGTTCTGCACCCGCACGACCGCGAAGCCGGCGGACTCCAGGGCCGCACCGGCCGTGGAGGGGTTGCCCGCCGCGCAGCGCACATCGGTCGACGTGGCGCTCTGCACCACGACGGTCACGCCGCTCGTGCCAGTGCAGGCAGCCGCCTGGGCGGGGGCGGACAGAGCCAGCCCGCCCCCCGTCAGGAGAGCGGTGACGCCGAGGCTGGCGAGCAGTCGCCGCATCAGCGCACCCGCGCAGCCGCCCGGCGTCGAGCCGAGAGGGTCACGCCGACGGCGAGGAGGCCGGTGCCCAGGCCCAGCGCCCAGGCGGGGGTGGTGGCGGCGACCCCGTCGGTCTGGACGACCGCGGGGATCTCGGGCTGGGCGACGGGCTCGTCCGTGCCCGTGCCCGTGCCGTCGCTGTCGCCGGAGCCGGCGTCCGTGTCGTCGCC
>JAKDKQ010000362.1 GCA_030453295.1 Janibacter sp. | reverse complement strand
CGGGCCGGGTCCATGGCCATGCCGAGCGAGCCGAGGATGCCGGCGTTGACCTGCAGACCGAGCGTGTACCAATTTTCCATCCGTGCAGGGATGTCACCCGACCGGTCGATGATCGTCGACGCGGAGGGCGAGCCCTGGGCCAGCCCCTGCGAGATGCCCAGGAACTGGGTCATCGCCGCGTCGCCGTTGGTGCCGAATCCCTCACCGACGGAGTCGTCGAGATGGCGCAGGGTGCCCTCGGCCTTGGCCCGCACGAGCAGCTCGGAGGTGCCGACGCTGCCGGCGCCCAGGACGAGCCGGTCGCAGGTGACGGTCCGCTCCTGCAGGACCAGACCCGTGGGATCGACCACGCGCAGGTCGACGGTGTAGCGGCCCCGACGGTCCTGCCCGATGCGGTCGACGACGTGCCAGTGGTGGACGGTGACCTTGCCGGTGGCCTCGGCAGTGGGCAGGTAGTTGAGAGTGAGGTCCCACTTGGCGCCGTTGGCGTTGCCGTAGTTGCTCTCACCGATCGTCGCCGAGCGGCGCGAGCGACCCTGCAGCTCCTTGCGCACGACGCCCCAGTCCCAGATGCCGTCGAGCCGCTCGATCTCGTAGCCGGCCGTGTGGGCGTGCTTGTCCCACCGTCGGGAGTGGCCGAAGGGGGGAGCCTGGTAGATGTCGTCCGGCATCGGCGAGGCCTTGAGCATCGTGCGCGCCTTGGGGTACCACTTCTGGTGCATCTCCCGCTGGCTGACGGTGCTGCCGAAGAGGTGCTCGAAGTAGTCCTTGGGCGGCTCGAGGAGCACCCCGGTGAAGACGATGGATCCACCGCCGACCGCTGCCCCGCGCCACACGCGCAGGTGCTCGTAGATCGTGTCGTCGAGGACCCCGCCGAACTTGTCGACCGGGTGCGCGAGCCCGAGCAGGTCCTTGATGCTGCGCTTGTGCCAGACGCCTCGGCCGTCGAGGGCGGTGTCGGTGGCGTGGATGCGGCGCCACGGGTCGCGGGGCCATCGCGAACCACGCTCGAGCATCGCGACGCGGGCGCCGGCCTGGCCCAGTCGCAGCGCACTGACGCTGGCCCCGAAGCCGGTCCCGACGACGATGACCTCGGTGTGCGAGGCGACCTGCTGGGGCGCGCGGAAGATCTCGGGGACGGCGGCCTCGTGGGCCAGCGCGGCCGCTCGGTCGGCGGCCGTCAGTGCACCCGTGGAGTCCAGCGCGTCCAGCGGGTCCGTGAGATCCGGGACCGGGATGCCCGGCAGGGACAGGGCCGAGGCGCTCGCGGGCAACGCGGCGAGGGCCGCGGCGCCACCGGCACCAGCGAGGAGGGAGCGACGACTGGGGTGCATGGCGGGGACCTCCCGGGCGGCACAGGGATCCCGCAGCACCGCCGTTGGTGGACAAGTGACCCGGCAGTAGCCTGTCCGACCGCCAGCTCGCTCGGGGAGTGCGACGGGGATCGCAGAGCGGCTGACGAAGGGAGGGCGCGGGGCCCTCCCTTCGTCACTGCGCCGTGCGGGGCTCAGTCCTGCGGCAGGTCCGCGAAGGTCGCCTTGGTGGCGTTGTACCAACCCAGCGCCTTGCGCGGACGCAGCCAGCGCTTCTTCATCTCGTTGCGAGCGGGCTGGTGTGCTGCGTCGCCCTCCTTCTCCATCGCCTTGAGGTGCTGGTCCTGGGCGTTGATGACGTCGTCGGCGCTCTCGCCCTGGTGGGCGAGGTCGCAGGGGCCGCCGAGCTGTCGGCAGGTCATGGTCTTCATGTCGTGTCTCCTGTGCGGGTGTGTCTGTGCAGTGTTGACGATCGGGGAGGTGCAGATGTGACGCTCAGCCGCGTCGGGTGTCGGTGCGACGGGTGACCCGGGCGAGCACCTCGGGGTCGGCGCGGAAGGTGATGCCCTGCACCAGCCCGTCCTCGACGGTGAAGTCGAAGAGCACCTTGGCCTCGCCCATGAGGAACCACGCGGCGGCGGGCCGCTCGTCGACGAGCACGGCGAGGGCAGAGTGTGCGCTGCCGTTGAAGAACTCGGCGATCTGCTGCCGGCCGTCGATCCGCTCGGGGGTGCCGGTGGCGACCGCAGCGGCGTCCGCGGTGATCGCGGCGTCCGGAGCGAGCAGCGAGAGAAGGGAGTCGAAGTCGCCCTCTCGGGCCGCGGCCATGAAGGCATCGACGACCTCCCAGTCGACTGTCGACGTTGGTCGAGGTGCGAGGCCGCCAGCGGCTGAGCCTCGAGACCGCACCTTGTCCCGTGCGCGCGACGCGAGCTTGCGGGCCGCGGCCGGGGTGGTGTCGAGGATCGCCGCGATCGTGGCGTGGTCGAAGCCGAAGCTGTCGTGCAGGACGAAGGCGACGCGCTCGCCGGGGGTGAGTCGCTCGATGACGGCCTGGAGGGCGACGCCGACGGTGTCGGCGAGGACGATGTCGTCGGCGATGTCCGGGGTGCTCTCGCCGGGGTCGATCGCACTGTGCGGTGCGGGGGTGCGGGACTTCAGCCGGTCGAGGCACAGGCGGGTGGTGACGGTGGTCAGCCACGCGGGCAGCGACTCGATGTCGGTGTCCGTGCCGTGCAG
>JAKDKQ010000361.1 GCA_030453295.1 Janibacter sp. | reverse complement strand
CTCGCCGGCGATGGCCACGGCGACGGCGTCGGCGACGTCCGGGTGGAAGACGCTGGGGATGATGTAGGAGGGGTTGATCTCCTCGTCCTTGACCACACCGGCGATTGCGTCGGCGGCCCGGATGAGCATCTCGGTCGTGATGTCCTCGGCGCGGGCGTCGAGCAGTCCGCGGAAGACACCGGGGAAGGCCAGGACGTTGTTGATCTGGTTGGGGTAGTCGCTGCGGCCCGATGCGACGACCTTGGCGTACTTCGCGGCCTCGGCCGGGTCGATCTCGGGGTCGGGGTTGGCCAGGGCGAAGACGATCGCGTCGTCGGCCATGTTGTCGCGGATCCACTCGGCCTTGAGCAGGTTGGGTGCCGAGACGCCGATGAAGACGTCCGCGCCCTGCAGGCCATCGCCGAGGTCACCGCGGACCTTGCGCGGGTTGGTGCGCTGGGCGAGCTCGAGCTTGTCGCGCGAGAGGCTCGTGTCGTCGGCGGAGAGCAGGCCCTCTCGGTCGTAGACGATGACGTCCTTGGCGCCGGCGGACAGCAGGAGCGTGACGATCGCCGAGCCGGCAGCGCCACCACCCGAGACGACGATCCGCGACTCCTCGAGCCACTTGTCGACCACGCGCAGGGCGTTGCGCAGGGCGGCGAGGACGACGATCGCGGTGCCGTGCTGGTCGTCGTGGAAGACGGGGATGTCCAGGCTCTCGCGCAGGCGACGCTCGATCTCGAAGCAGCGAGGGGCAGCGATGTCCTCGAGGTTGATGCCGCCGAAGCCCGGGGCGATCATCTCGACGGCGCGGATGATCTCCTCGGTGTCCTGGGACGCGAGGCAGATCGGCCAGGCGTCGATGTCGGCGAACTGCTTGAAGAGCGCGGCCTTGCCCTCCATGACGGGCATGGCGGCCTCGGGCCCGATGTTGCCCAGGCCGAGGACCGCGGAGCCGTCGGTGACGACGGCGACGGTGTTGCCCTTGATCGTCAGCCGGCGTGCGTCCTCGGGGTTCTTGGCGATCGCCATCGAGACCCGGCCGACGCCGGGGGTGTAGGCCATCGACAGGTCGTCACGCGTCTTGAGCGCGACCTTGGACTTGATCTCGATCTTGCCGCCGAGGTGGAGGAGGAAGGTGCGGTCCGACACCTTGTGCACCTTGACGCCGTCGATCGCCTCGACGGCCTCGACGAGCCCGTCCGTGTGGTTGAGGTCGAAGCCGGAGCAGGTGGCATCCACGACGAGACGGTCGTGCCGCGAGTCCGCGATGTCGATGGCGGTGACGATGCCTCCCTGCTCCGCGATGGCGGTAGCCACCCGACCGACGACTGCATAGTCGGTCGAGGTGTGCAGACGCATGGTGATCGAGTACGAGGAGGGGGTAGCGACAGCCATGTGACCAGTCTCTCACCGGCCGCCGATCGCCAAAAATCGGCCCGTCTCCGGGGAGCGCCATACATCGATAGACAACCAGATCGCGGCGCGCCGATGCGCGCATCTGCCGCAATATCCCCCTTCGCCTAGACAAGCGGATACGGTCGCATCGTGGATCCGATCACCAACCCCTATGCCCCCGGCGCCGGCCAGCGCCCGCCCGAGCTCGCCGGCCGCGACGAGCAGCTGACCCGCTTCGACGTCGTGCTCAAGCGCATCGTCAGCGGGCGGCCCGAGCGCTCCCTCGTCCTCACCGGGCTGCGCGGGGTCGGCAAGACCGTGCTGCTCAACCAGCTGCGCTCGGCCGCAGTCCGGGCCAAGTGGGGCACCGGCAAGCTCGAGGCGCGGCCCGAGCTGGGGCTGCGCCGGCCGCTGTCCAGCGCCCTGCACCAGGCGGTGCGCGAGCTCGGGCACACGCAGGAGGAGGAGGTCGAGCACGTGCTCGGCGTCATCAAGTCCTTCGCCCAGCGCGACGCCAAGCCCGGCACCAAGCTGCGCGAGGTGTGGAACCCCGGCATCGACGCGCCGCCCATCAAGGGGCGCGCCGACTCCGGCGACATCGAGATCGACCTCGTCGAGCTCTTCACCGACGTCGGCGGCCTTGCGGCCGACCTCGGGCGCGGCGTCGCCGTCTTCATCGACGAGATGCAGGACCTGGGCCCCGAGGACATCTCCGCGATCTGCGCGGCCTGCCACGAGATGAGCCAGTCGGGTCTGCCGCTCATCGTCGTCGGAGCCGGCCTGCCGCACCTGCCGGCGGTGCTGTCGGCGAGCAAGTCCTACAGCGAGCGCCTCTTCCGCTACCAGCGCATCGACCGGCTGGCCCGCGAGGAGGCCGACCGGGCACTCTCCGCCCCGGCGGCCGACGAGCTGGCCGAGTACGAGAGGGAGGCGCTCGACGCGCTCTACATCGCGACCGGCGGCTACCCGTACTTCATCCAGGCCTATGGCAAGGCGGTCTGGGACCAGGCGCCGCAGTCGCCGATCCGCGCCGAGGACGTGCGGGTCGCCTCGCCGGAGGCCGAGTCGGAGCTGGCGGTCGGGTTCTTCGGCTCCCGCTACGAGCGGGCGACGCCCGGCGAGCGGGAGTACCTGCGGGCGATGGCCGACGTGGCTGCCGACATCGCGGCGAAGGGGGA
>JAKDKQ010000360.1 GCA_030453295.1 Janibacter sp. | reverse complement strand
TCCTCGCGCTGCCGGGCGGGATGGGCACGCTCGAGGAGGTCTTCGAGGTGTGGACCTGGCGTCAGATCGGGTTGCTCGACAAGCCGGTCGGGTTCCTCGACGCCGACGGCTTCTGGACACCGCTGATGGACTCCCTTCGCGGCATCTCGCAGGCCGGCTTCATGTCCCGGGCGAGCCTCGACGACATCGTCGTGGCGCCTGACCTGGACTCCGCTCTCGCCGGCCTGGAGTCCCGAGGCGTCGGTACGCGGATGCTGCGTCCACTCACCTGAGGCCTCTTCGCATCTCCTCAAGGCCGTGCACCCCCGTGGTCGCATCTCCTTGAGGTCGTGCGAATCAGGCGATGTCCGGCCGGGTACCGATGAGTCGCAGTGCGGCGCCGTCGCACTGCGGGCAGGGGTGGACGAGGGGTGCGTCCACCTCCGGCCACACGATGCGGAAGATCCCGTCGGTCGTGCACCCGTAGGCCACGATCCGGGCTCCCTTCGCGGGCGGGGTCTGCGGTGCCTGACGGCGGTAAGGGACGAAGGCGGGTTGGGCGCGCATGAGCAGATGATGCGTTGATCTCGTTACCTGGTGCGGACGCTCGTGTTTCACGCACGTTGCCGGCCCGGATCGAAGGGGGGAAGCCGTGCGATGTCGTCCGCGACGGCCGAGTAGCGTTGTGCCCATGACTGAGATGCGCGCGGAGAAGGACAGCATGGGCACCATCGAGGTGCCCGGTGACAAGTACTGGGGGGCGCAGACACAGCGCTCGCTGGGCAACTTCGACATCGGCCGGGACACCTTCGTGTGGGGCCGCTCGATGATCCGTGCGCTCGGCACCCTGAAGAAGTCGACCGCTCTGGCCAACGCCGAGCTCGGCGAGCTCCCGCAGGATGTCGCGGACCTGATCACCCAGGCCGCCGACGAGGTCATCAAGGGTGACCTCGACGCGCACTTCCCGCTCGTGGTCTTCCAGACCGGCTCGGGCACTCAGTCCAACATGAACTCCAACGAGGTCATCTCCAACCGCGGCATCGAGATCGCCGGTGGCGAGATGGGCTCCAAGGCGCCGGTCCACCCCAACGACCACGTCAACCGCGGCCAGTCGAGCAATGACACCTTCCCGACCGCGATGCACATCGCGATCGTCCTCGACCTCAACGAGCGCCTCTACCCGTCGGTGAAGCAGCTGCGCGACACCTTCGACGCCAAGGCCAAGCAGTACGCCGACGTCGTCATGGTCGGCCGCACCCACCTGCAGGACGCCACCCCGGTCACCCTCGGTCAGGTCATCGGTGGCTGGGTCGCGCAGATGGACTTCGCCCTCGAGGCCGTGAAGTACGCAGACGAGCGCGCCCGCGAGCTGGCCATCGGTGGCACCGCAGTCGGGACGGGCCTGAACGCCCACCCGAAGTTCGGTGCGCTCACCGCCGCCAAGATCACCGCCGAGACCGGTCTGGACTTCACCCAGGCCGACAATCTCTTCGCCGCACTCTCCGCGCACGATGCCCTCGTCGAGGTGAGCGCCTCCCTTCGCACCCTCGCCGGCGCCCTGATGAAGATCGCCAACGACGTCCGCTGGTACGCCTCGGGTCCGCGCAACGGCATCGGCGAGCTGGCCATCCCGGAGAACGAGCCGGGCTCCTCGATCATGCCGGGCAAGGTCAACCCGACCCAGGCCGAGGCGATGACGATGGTCGCCACGCGGGTCTTCGGCAATGACGCGACGGTCGGCTTCGCGGGCAGCCAGGGCAACTTCCAGCTCAATGTCTACAAGCCGGTCATGGCGCACGCGGTCCTCGAGTCGATCCGCCTGATCGCCGACTCCTGCGTCTCCTTCGACGAGAACTGCGCCGTCGGCATCGAGCCGGTCACCGAGGTCATCGAGGGCAACCTCGAGCGCAACCTCATGGTCGTCACGGCGCTCAACCGCCACATCGGCTACGACAAGGCAGCCGCCATGGCCAAGAAGGCCCACAAGGAGGGCACGAGCCTGCGCGAGGCGGCCATCGCCTCCGGCGACATCTCCGGCGAGGACTTCGACGCCTGGGTGGTCCCGGCGGACATGACGCACCCGAGCGCCGGCTGACCACTGAGCACAGAGCGAAGGGGAGGGGAGACCGACCGGTCTCCCCTCCCCTTCGTCGTGGTCGGGTGGGTCTAGAAGCTCTCGTCGGCGACCGCTGTGGTCGCGTCGGATCCCGATGTGTAGCCGCCGAGCAGCTCCGCTAGGCGAAGGGGGCCGCGCGCTTCGTCGTGCCGTCCGGCCCGCTGGAGGGAACGGCCGAGGAGCATGTGGGCGTAGGCGTCGTCCGGGGCCTCCTTGAGGACTTGGCGGCAGGCGGACTCGGCGCGCCCGAGCTGCGCGGAGTGGAAGTAGGCGCGAGCCAGCAGCAGATGCATCTCGGCGGTGCCGTGGCCGATCGGGTCGGCGTCATCACCGGCTCGGGCGGTGGCCAGGTCGGTGAAGAAGTCCTCGAGCTCGCGTGCGGCCTCGGTGCACCGGGCGTCGTCGAAGGCCTGCTTCGCGCGCTCGTACCGCTCGAAGCCGTAGAGAGTGTCGGTGCGCGTCATCA
>JAKDKQ010000359.1 GCA_030453295.1 Janibacter sp. | reverse complement strand
GGTCAAGGCCGTGCGCACCGACGGCGTGGTCGTCGTCGAGGGCGTCATCCCGGTCTACGTGACCGACAAGCCCACGAGGTCCTGACTCAGACCGTCAGACGCACCCGCAGCGCCTCGACATCGGCCTCCGTCCACCCGCTGGCCGTGAGCCAGCCGATCGTGCCGCCGTATCCCTCGTCGAGGTGGATGAGGACCGCCTCCATCGACTCTGCGCGGGGCAGCTGCTCGTCGAGTGAGTGGTTGGGCAGTGAGCGCTTGTACGGCTCGACCTCGATCAGCCGCCCCATGATCCGCTCCAACCGCTCGGCCGAGCGGACGTAGTCGGAGATGATCTCCTCCTCCGGGACCCCGGCGACGGACAGGGCCATCCCGACGACGGTCCCGGTGCGGTCCTTGCCGGCAGCGCAGTGGACGACGGCGCCGCCTGCGCTGTCGCGCACTGCGGCCAGGGCCGCAGCGACGGAGTCCGGCCGCTTGGTGAGGTAGCCGGTGTAGTGACGCCCCCAGAAGTCGCCATCGCGCGGAGTCGACTCATCCCGTCCCCAGCGCAGCGCGAGGGCCTCCTCGACAGTCCGGTCAGGGTCCTGGTCCTCGGCGAGGAGGCTGAAGTGATGGTGCGTCAGGGAAGTGGCCCGCAGCGGGCCCTGCCCGGTGACCTCGTACTCGACAGTGCTGCGCAGGTCGACCACGTCACTCACGCCGACCTCCTCGATGAGGCGACGGACGTCCCCTTCGCTCAGGTCCTGCAGGTTGTCGCTGCGGATCAGCCGACCCTCTCGGGTGCCGCGCCCGTCCCGGGTGGGCAGCCCACCGAGGTCACGCATGTTGACGACGCCATCGAGCTCGATCCATCGGGTCATGAGCCCACCGTAGCCACCGGGTGGGAGGATGGCCGCGTGCGTCCCCCCTTCGGCATCTACCTCCACGTGCCCTTCTGCACGGTCCGTTGCGGGTACTGCGACTTCAACACCTACACCGCCACCGAGCTCGGCCCCGTGGGCGGTGCGCAGGGGGCGAGCGTCGCGACCTTCGTCGACGCCGCGATCCTCGAGCTGGACCTCGCGGCCGCGACGCTGCCGGACGCGCCACCGGTGTCGACGCTCTTCGTCGGCGGTGGCACGCCGACGCTGCTGCCGCCGCAGGACCTCGTGCGCTTCCTCGACGCGGTGCGCGAACGCTGGGGGCTGGCTGACGACGTCGAGGTGACCACCGAGGCCAATCCCGACAGCGTGACCGAGGAGTCGCTGCGGGTGCTCGCGGAGGGTGGGTTCACCCGGGTGAGCATCGGCATGCAGTCGGCCGTGCCCGAGGTGCTCGCCACGCTCGACCGCACGCACGACCCGGCCAATGTCTCTCGTGCCCTGGCCGCCGCCCGCGCCGCCGGTCTCGCGGTGAGCCTCGACCTCATCTACGGCACGCCGGGGGAGAGCCTCGAGCAGTGGCGCACCTCGCTCGAGACGGCCATCGCCCTGCAGCCCGACCACCTCTCGGCCTATGCCCTCACCGTCGAGGAGGGCACCAAGATGGCCGTCCGCGTGCGCCGCGGCGAGCTGCCGATGCCCACCGGTGACGACGAGGCCGACAAGTACGAGCTCGCCGACCAGCTGCTCGCGGACGCTGGGTACGACTGGTACGAGATCAGCAACTGGGCGCGCACCGACGACGATCGCTGCCGGCACAACGAGGCCTACTGGCGCAGCCACGACTGGTGGGGTGTCGGTCCCGGTGCCCACAGCCATGTCGACGGGGCTCGCTGGTGGAACCGCAAGCACCCGGCGACCTGGGCCAAGGGCCTCGCCGAGGGCCACCCGGAGGCCGAGCGCGAGGAGCTGACGGCCGAGCAGCGAGCCGACGAGGAGATCCTGCTCGGGGTGCGGCTGCGCGAGGGGCTCCCGACCGATCTCCTGACGGCGCAGGGGCGAAGGGCGGTCGCCGGGCTCGTCGCGGACGGTCTCGTGGACGGTCGCGCGGCCATCGCCGGTCGAGTCGTCCTCACTCGTCGTGGTCGCCTGCTGGCGGACACGGTCGTCCACCAGCTCATCGCCGGTGAGCCGGACCCCGTGGTGGTCAGCGGTGCCTGACGTCCCGCAGATCCCCGACCTCATCGCCTTCTTCGACCTGCTGGGGGTCCTGGCCAACGGACTGCTGGGTGGCGCCGTCGCGCGCCGGTACCAGCTCGACCCGGTCGGATTCACGGTGCTCGCCATCATCTCGGCCCTGGGCGGTGGAGCGATCCGCGATGTGCTGCTCAATGTCCAACCAGTGGCCCTGACCGACCTGCGCTATCTCACGGTCGCGCTGATCGCCGCGGCCATCGCCTACCTCGTCCCGCTCGAGGGGCGACGCTGGCGACAGACCTTCCCCTGGGTGGACGCCGTCGCGCTGGGCACCTGGGCGGTCGTCGGCACGCAAAAGGCGCTCCTCAACGACATCCACTGGCTGCCGGCGATCCTGCTGGGCGTGCTGACCGCCTGCGGCGGCGGTGTCGTGCGCGACATGATGCTCGGCAATGTCCCGGTGATCCTGCAACGCTCCGAGCTCTACGCCACGGCGGCCTTCGCCGGCGGAG
>JAKDKQ010000358.1 GCA_030453295.1 Janibacter sp. | reverse complement strand
GGCAGGTGGCGCACGAGGCCGACGACTGCCTTGTACTGCGGGCTCGGCACGGAGACGACGCGGCCGCGCTCGGAGTCGGCCAGGGCCTGACGGACGAGGTCGGGCGCGTCCAACCAGAAGGGACCGGTGCGCTTCTTGTCGATCCCGGCGCGCTGGTGGAACTCGGTGCGCACGTAGCCGGGCAGCAGCGCCGTGACCCCGACCCCGCGCGGCGCCAGCTGCGCGGCGATCGACTCGCTGAAGGTCGTCACCCACGCCTTGGCCGCGGCATAGGTGCCGCTCGTCAGGTGGCCCGCGACCGACGAGACGTTGATGATCCGCCCGCTCCCCCGCCCGACCATCGCCCCGGCCGCGGCATGGCTGAGGACGAGGACCGCGCGCACGAGGACGTCGAGCAGTCGCTCCTCGTCCTCGATCGCGGTCTCGGCGAAGGGGGTTCCCAGCCCGTAGCCCGCGTTGTTGACGAGCAGGTCCACGGGTCGGGCCGGGTCACGCAACCGCTCGGCCACCCGCTCCAGCGCGGCCCGGTCGGACAGGTCGGCGGAGATCACCTCGACGGCCACGCCGTGAGCGGCACCGAGCTCGGCGGCGAGCGCGTCCAGACGCGCGGTGTCGCGGGCGACGAGGACGAGGTCCGCCCCCTTCGTCGCGAGCTGGACGGCGAACTCGCGGCCGATGCCGGCGGTGGCTCCGGTGACGAGGGCCGTGCTCACGCTCGCAGCGTCCGGTCGAAGAGCTCGTGCAGCTCGCTGAAGTGCCGCTCCGCACCCGCCTCCTGGTAGCTCGAGGTGTCGCTCATCGTGTAGCCGTGCGGTGCGTCGGGGTAGATCGCGGTCTGCGCCTGGAGAGCGTGCTCGGCGAGGGCACGGTCGAGGAGCGCGACGGCCTCCGCGGGCATCGCGGCGTCCTGGTCGGCATGGCCGTAGACGAAGGCCGCCCGCGCGCTGCCCAGCGACAGGTGCGCGCTGTCGGGTCCGTCTGTGGCGATCTGCGCGCCGTGGAACCCGCCGCAGGCCGCGATGCTCGGGTCGACGCAGGCGGCACGGGTCGCGTGCTTGGCGCCCATGCAGTACCCGGTGGTCCCGATGGGCCCGTCGGCGACACCGGGCAGGGCGCGCAGCGCGGCGACGAAGGGAGCGACGTCCGCCTCGGTCCGTTCCTTGGTCAACGTGCCGACGCGCGGGATGCTCTGCTGCCCGTAGGCCGCCCGTTGGTCGGGATCGGTGAGATCCATGCCCGCCGGCGGCGACATCTCGGCCGCGGTCCCGAGCCGGTAGAAGGTGTTGGGTGCGAGCACGACATAGCCCCACGAGGCGATGCGGTCGGCCATCTCCTCGATGCGTGGGCGGAGCCCGATGGCGTCCATCCACAGCAGGACTCCGGGGTGGGTGCCGTCGTCGGGCCGAGCGACGATCGCCTCGGCCGGTCCGTCTGCTGCAGTGATCTCGATGAGGGGTCGCATGCTGCCGACGCTAACGACCCGTCACGGCCATGGCCAGACCCGAGGACTCAGACCCAGGGACTCAGCCCCGCTCCGCCGCCTGCTTCATGGCGGCGAGCCCCTTGTCGAAGTCCTTGCCGATCGCCGTGTCGAAGAAGAGCCTGCCCATCAGGCCCATCACCGCGCTGCGCTGCCCGGTCATCGTCCAGGTGACGTCGGTGCCCCCTTCGCTCGGACGAAGGGAGAAGATCGTCACGTTGGTCGCCTTGAAGGGCTTGACGAACTCGAGGTCGACGACCACCTGCGTCGGGTTCGAGGACGTGATCTCCATCCGACCTTCGCCCGCCTTCTTGTTGCCCGACCAGTGGTACGTCGAGCCGACGCCCACCTCGGGTCCGCCGTAGGTGCGCCGCAGGTCGGGGTCGGCACCCTCCCACGGTGACCAGCGAGTCCACTGCCTGAAGTCGTCGATCAGGGCGTGCACGGTCGCCGGGTCGGCGGCGACATGCGTCGCGCGGGACATCTCGAAGTCGGCCATGGGCTCAATGGTGTCAGTCCCGATGGCTAGGGTGGCGCCGTGCGCATCGCTACCTGGAACGTCAACTCCATCCGCTCCCGCGTCGACCGCGTCGAGGCCTGGCTGCAGCGCAGCGACGTCGACGTCCTGGCCATCCAGGAGACCAAGGCCAAGGAGGAGCAGTTCCCCCACGACCGCTTCACCGCCCTCGGCTACGAGGTGGCCCACCACGGCCTCAACCAGTGGAACGGCGTGGCGATCCTCTCCCGCGTCGGCCTCGAGGACGTGTCGATCGGCTTCGACGGCGACCCCGGCTTCGGCGACCCGATCGCGCCGGAGGCCCGCTCGATCGGCGCGACCTGCGGCGGCGTGCGCGTCTGGTCGCTCTACGTGCCCAACGGCCGCACCCTCGACGACCCGCACATGGTCTACAAGCTCGCCTGGCTCGAGCAGCTGAGGCAGCGCGCGCTCGAGTGGTCCGCCGACGGCACCCCGACCGCCCTGTGCGGCGACTGGAATGTCGCGCCCCAGGACGAGGACGTCTGGTCGATGGAGTACTTCGCCGACAAGACCCACGTCTCGCCGCCGGAGCGCGCGGCCTTCAACGCCTTCCTCGAG
>JAKDKQ010000049.1 GCA_030453295.1 Janibacter sp. | reverse complement strand
CGCGGTAACCCGCGATGTTGGCCATCGAGGACAGCACGTCGAGGGACTGGGCGCGCGAGATGCGTGGCACAGCGTCCATCGCGAGCGCCGTCACGCCCTGGGCGCGCAGCGCCTCCACCTTGTCCGGGTTGAGCGCGGGAGCGAGCAGCGAGGCGAGGATCGCGCCGGAGCTCAGCCGCGCGACCTCCTCGTCGGACGGGGCATTGATCTTGGCGACCACGTCGCTGGCCCACACCTGGTCGGCGGGCTCGAGAGTCGCACCGGCGTCGACATAGGCCTGGTCCGGGTAGGCCGACGCCTCACCGGCTCCGGACTCGACGACGACGTCGTATCCGAGCTTGATCAGCTGCTCGACTGTTTTGGGGGTCGCCGCGACGCGGGTTTCTCCGCGCTTCGACTCCTTGGGCACGCCAAGTCGCATCGTCACTCCTGGTCAGGGGTGTGGGTGTGGTTGCACGGCAACCTACGACAGCGCACGCCGAGCGTGCAGGCTTTGTGATGGGGACGATGGTCACACGCCACAACGTGAGACGCCCCGCCGTCGACGGGGCGCGCAGGCTAGGGGCTACTGCTCGCCCGTGCCCTCGGACGGTGCGCCCTCGGGCGACGCGTCCTCGTCGGCGTCCGCGAGGTCGCCTGCGGCGAGGGCCGCCTCGCGCTCGGCCTCCTCGTCGTCCCAGACGGTGTGCGAAGGATCTGTGGTCACGCTCCCCAGCCTACGGGCACTACCGGCGAGTAACATGGTTTTCGTGGAGCACTTCGACGAGGTCAGTGGCGGCGCGCGCGCCGTCTCCGCGGCTGCAGCGCACGGGGTGAGCACGATGTTCACCCTGTCCGGGGCGCATGTCTTCCCCCTCTACGACGGGGCCGTGACGGCTGACCCGCCGATGCGACTGCTCGACGTCCGGCACGAGCAGACCGCGGTCTTCGCTGCGGAGGCGACCGGCAAGCTGACCCGCACCCCCGGCCTCGCGGTCCTCACCGCAGGTCCCGGTGTCACCAACGGACTGAGCCCCATCACCCAGGCCCACTTCAGCGGGTCACCTCTGGTGGTGCTCGGCGGGCGGGCAGCGTCCTACTCGTGGGGCAAGGGGGCCCTGCAGGAGTTCGACCACCCGAGCGTCCTCGCGCCGGTCACCAAGCGAGCAGCGACCGTGCAGTCCGTGGAGCAGATCGCCGACGAGGTCGACGACGCCTTCCGCGTGGCCGCGGCACCGCACCGCGGTCCGGTCTTCCTCGACGTCCCGATGGACGAGCTCTTCAGCGACACCGCAAACGCACCGGTCACTGCGAGCCCGTCGGCACCGACCCCGCCCGACGCAGCGGACCTCGACGCCATCGCTCGCCTGCTGGCACAGGCCAAGCGGCCGCTCGTCGTCCTCGGCACGGACGTCTGGAGTGACCGGGCCGAGATGGCGTCCCTGCGATGCGTCACCGACCTGGGTCTGCCGACGATCACCAACGGCATGGGCCGCGGCATCCTGCACGCAGGGCACGACCTGCTCGTCGGCAAGGCGCGTAGGACGGCCGTCGGCGAGTGCGACCTGGCGATCGTCGTCGGCACCCCGCTCGACTTCCGCCTCGGCTACGGCTCGTTCGGTGGATCCCGCGGCCGACCCGACGCCAGGGTCGTGCATGTCGCCGACTCCCCGGGGCAGCTGAGCACGCACGCCGAGCCTGCGGCCACTGCCGCGGGCGACCTGACCTCCTTCTTCGACCAGCTGCAGACGCTGATCGAGTCGCTCGGGCACCCCGACTGGTCCTCGTGGTCCGCGCGACTGTCCGAGGAGGCCTGCGGTCGGTCTGCGAGCGACCACGAGTTGCTCACCAGCTGCGTCTCCCCCGTGCACCCGGCCAGGATCTACGGCGAGCTCCTGCCCCGACTGGCCGAGGACGCAGTCGTCATCGGCGACGGCGGCGACTTCGTGTCGTGGGCGGGCCGCTTCATCGAACCCACCCGGCCCGGGTCATGGCTCGACCCCGGCCCTTTCGGCGCTCTCGGCGCCGGCCTCGGTGCGGCGATCGCGGCCCGCATCGCCCGCCCTTCGTCCCAGGTGGTCCTGCTCCTCGGTGACGGCGCCTCGGGCATGTCCCTCATGGACGTCGACACCCTGGTGCGCCACCACCTCCCGGTCGTCATGGTCATGGGCAACAACGGTGCGTGGGGGTTGGAGAAGCAGCCGATGCAGATGCTCTACGGCTACGACGTCGCCGCGGACCTCACCCCGGGCACGCGCTACGACCAGGTCGTGACGGCACTCGGCGGCGGGGGCGAGCTGGTCACCGACCCCGCGCAGATCGGACCGGCGCTCGATCGGGCCTTCGCCTCCGGGGTGCCGTACCTCGTCAACATCCTCACCGACCCAGGGATCCCGTACCCACGCTCGACGACCGGTATGTGACCAGGCGAAGGGAGGGCCCGCTCAGCGGGTGAGCCGGTCCAGGGCCCCTGCGAGGAGGGCCTCCCGCAGCCGCGGCGGAGCGGCGTCGAGCAACGCGTTGACCTCGGCCATCCGCTCGGGCACCTGCAGCGAACCTGGCTCACCACCGAGCCCGGCGATCGCGAGGAGCCCGTCGAGGGTCTCCTCGTCGAGCGTCTCGGGGTCGATCTGCTGGGCCGCGGCCGCGAGGTCGGGGTCGACCCGGACGACTCCTGCCTCGCGTGCGCCCGCCACCGACTCGGCGAGCGCCGCGATGAGCTCGGGCACCTTGGCCGCCGTCGCCGCGCAGAGCGTCAGGTGCAGGGTCGCTGGGTGACCGGCGAAGGCCATCTGGGGCTGGACCAACCACCCGCGAGTGCGCATCTCGTCGGCGATCGTGAAGACATCGCAGCCCTCCCCTGCCTGCAGCGCCAGGAGCGTCGAGTCCGGTGCCGCGACCACGGCCAACCCCTCCATGTCGGCCACGGCGGCCGCCAGGCGCAGAGTCGCCTCCCGGGCGACCGCGACGAGCTCGCGGTACCCGTCGAGCCCGATGGCGTGCACGACTGCCCAGGCCGCCGCGAGCGGTCCGCCGGACTTGGTCGACTGCAGGGTCGTGTTGAGCATCGTGTAGCCGGGCCAGGCGGCGGAGGCGAAGATGTGGCCCCGGCGCAGCGACGGGTCGCGGTGCAGCAGGAGCGAGACGCCCTTGGGTGTGTACGCGTACTTGTGCAGGTCCACGGAGATGCTCGTGACGCCCTCGACCGCGAAGGTCCACGGCACCACATCGGACATGAAGGGCAGCACCCAGCCCCCGATGCACGCATCGACGTGGCAGCGGATGCCCCGCCGGGCGGTGACCGCCGCGATCTGCTCCACCGGGTCGACCACCCCGTGGGCGTAGGAGGGCGCCGACGCGACGACGAGCACGGTGTCGTCGGTGATGGCCGCGGCCATCGCCTCGGGGTCCGCGCGGAAGTTCACCGGGTCGACCGGGACCGTCACCACGTCGACGCCGAGGAGGTGCCCGGCCTTGTGCACCGCGGCATGGACGGTGCTCGGTGCCACCACGGCGGGCCGCTGCACGTGGCGCGCCCCGTCCCGCGCTGCCAGGACCGCCAGGATCAGCGACTCGGTGCCTCCGGAGGTGGCCACGCCCACGGTCGAGTCCGGTCCGTGGAGCAGGCCGGCGGCGAGCGCCACGAGGTCGGACTCGAGGGCCGCGAGCGAAGGAAATGCGGTGGGGTCGAGCCCGTTGGTCGAGGCGAAGGCGGCCAGTGCCTCCCTGCCGATCTCATCTGCGCGTGCCAGACCGGAGTCGTAGACATAGCTGAGCGTGCGACCACCGTGTGTCGGGAGGTCTTGCGCCCGAAGGGCGTCCAGCGTCTCGCGCACCTGCGTCGCCGTGGCTGCAGTGCTCCAGTCCAGGGGTGTCATCGAGCGTCCTCTCGCGCGGCCAGGACGGCCGCCTCGTCGATCCGGTAGTGCCGCAGGAGCAGCAGGGAGCCCAGCACGAGGACGGCCGGGAGCACGGTGAAACCCAGAGTCATCGCTGTCAGGGCCGAGTCCGGCTGCGCCACAGCACCGCCCGTCGACGAGACATAGCCCCCGAGCATGAGCACCAGCCCGTAGACACCCGGCCCGAGGGCCAGACCGAAGGTCTCGGCCGCGGTCCACACGCCGGTGTACACACCCACTCGACTCTCCCCCGTCCGGTCGGCGTCGACCGCCGCCGCATCGGGCAGCATCGCCATGGGAAACATCTGCGCTCCGGCGTAACCGACGCCCACGAGGGCCAGCGAGAGCGCCACCGGCACGAGACCCAGATCGTGCGTCACCCACACCAGCAGGGCCCCAGCAGCCAGGGACAGCGAGGCGACCACCAGCGCCAACCGCTTGCCGGTGCGTCGACCGACCCGCTCCCACAGCGGTGTCACCACGAGCGCCGGCCCCACGAAGGCGACGAAGAGGATGGTGGCCGCTCCCGGATCGCCGAGCACCCACCGGGCCATGTAGTCGACGCCTGCGAGCATGATGCCCGTCGCGAGCGCCTGCACGGCGAAGGTCAGCAGCAACGCACGGAAGTCCCGTGCACCCGCCACGACCTTGAGCTGGTCCACCAGGGAGCCGCCGGCGACGACCTGCTCGACGGGGGTCACCCCCTTCGTCCCGTACCAGGCACCGACGGCGCCCGCAGCGATGAGCAGACCGACGAAGACCCCCACGGCGCGGTACCCCCACTCCGGACCGAGGCCGTCGCGCAAGGCCGGGGACAGACCGCCGGCGATCAGGATCGTGAGCGCGAGGATCGCCACCCGCCAGGTCATCAGCCGGGTGCGCTCGCCGTAGTCGCGCGTCAGCTCGGCCGGCATGGAGACGTAGGGGACCTGGAAGAACGCGTAGGCGCTCGCGCAGGCGAGGAAGAGCACCGCGACCCAGGCCGCCCCGAGGGCCGGGGGCGCGGTGGGACCCGCGAAGAGGAGCGCGAAGAGCACAGCAAGCGTCAGCCCGGCCCGGATGAGGAAGGGACGTCGGCGCCCGTCAGCATGCGTGCTGCGATCAGAGATCCGGCCCGCCACCGGGTTGAGCAGGACATCCCAGGCCTTGGGCAGCAGGACGATCAGTCCCGCAAGGCCGGCCGCGATGCCCAGACGATCCGTGAGATAGGGCAGCAGGAGGAGGCCGGGGACGGTGCCGAAGGCCCCCGTCGCGACGGACCCGAGGCCGTAGCCGCGCCGCACTCTCGCCGGCAGCCCTGCCGGATCGTCAGCCATGGGCCGAGGTTACTCGCGGGTCAGGGCCGAAGGGAGGCCATCACGAGCTCGGGCTGGGCGTCACCGCGTCGTCGTTGGTGAACTTCAGGCTCGCCCGGTCGTCGACGATCTGCGTGACCGTCACGGTCATCCCGATCGAGCTGCCGTCGGGGATGGACCACGTGCAGGTCGTCGTGGCGTCGACCTGCGCGGCGAGCGGGTCCGGGCAGTCGAGGCTGGACCCCTCGGGCATCTTGGGCCCGATGAGGTCCTGGGCCTGACTCGTCACATCGGCGGGGGCCACGGTCTGGGTGCTGCCCGTCCCCGGCTCATCCCCTCCGGACGTGCACCCGACGAGGAGCGCGGCACAGGCCATGGCGAGTGATGCTGCGGGGACGACACGCACGGCAGCCCTTTCGAGACGGTGGCACGGGCGTCCACACCGTACTGCGAGACTGGTCCCCATGCGTCAGATCCGACAGAGCCGCAAGCTGAGGGATGTCCGCTACGACGTCCGGGGTCCGATCCTCGTCGAGGCCCAGCGTCTGGAGGCCGAGGGCCACAAGATCCTCAAGCTCAACATCGGCAACACCGCCCCCTTCGGCTTCGAGGCGCCCGAGGCGATCGTCGCCGACATGACGCGACACCTCCCGGACGCCCAGGGCTATGTCGACAGCAAGGGCATCTACTCCGCCCGCACCGCCGTCGCGCAGTACTACCAGTCCCGCGGCTTGAAGGACACGACCGTCGAGGACGTCTACATCGGCAACGGCGTCTCCGAGCTCATCTCGATGGTCCTGCAGGCCTTCGTCGACAACGGCAACGAGATCCTCGTCCCGGCGCCGGACTACCCGCTGTGGACCGGCGCGGTCTCCCTCGCGGGTGGCACTCCGGTGCACTACCGCTGCGACGAGGCCAACGGCTGGAACCCGGACCTGGCCGACATCGAGTCCAAGATCACCGACAACACGCACGCCCTCGTGATCATCAACCCCAACAACCCGACGGGGGCGGTCTACTCGCCCGAGATCGTGCGCGGGCTGATCGACATCGCCCGCCGCCACGATCTCGTCGTCATGGCCGATGAGATCTACGAAAAGATCGTCTTCGACGACGCGGTCCACCACCACGCGGCGGAGTACGCGGGTGATGATGTCCTGTGCCTCACCTTTTCGGGGCTGTCCAAGGCCTACCGGGTCTGCGGGTACCGCGCCGGCTGGGTGATGATCTCGGGCCCCAAGCACCAGGCGGCTGACTTCCTCGAGGGCCTGACCCTGCTGGCCAACATGCGCATGTGCTCCAACGTCCCCGCCCAGCACGCGATCCAGACCGCGCTCGGCGGCTACCAGTCGATCAACGAGCTCATCGTGCCCGGCGGTCGCTACTACGACCAGGTCAAGCTCGCCGCGCGCCTGCTGAACGACATCCCCGGCGTCAGCTGCGTCGAGCCCCGGGGGGCGCTCTACTGCTTCCCGCGCCTCGACCCCGAGGTGTACCGGATCGAGGACGACGAGGCCTTCGTCATCGAGCTGCTGCGGGCGAAGAAGATCCTCGTGACCCACGGCTCCGGCTTCAACTGGCCCGAGCCCGACCACTTCCGTCTCGTGGCGCTCCCCGACGAGGACATGCTCACCGAGGCGATCGGCCGGATCGCCGAGTTCCTCGAGACCAAGCGGGCATGAGCCCGACCCCTCCGCACCCGGGCGAAGGGGGGAGCCTCGCCGCCATCGCGGCCGGCGGCGCCATCGGGTCACTGGGTCGGTGGGGGGTCGGGTCCTTCGCGTCGGGTGCCGTGTGGTCGACCCTGCTCGTCAACCTCACCGGGGCCTTCGCGATGGGGCTGCTCGTCACCTGGCTCGCCCGGCGCGCCGCACACCCGCTCACCCGGCCCTTCCTCGCGGTCGGGTTGCTCGGCGGATGGACGACCTACTCCAGCTTCGCCCTGGACGCCCACGGCCTGGCCGGTGACGGACTGTCCGGGCTCCTCGGCCACCTCGCCACGACCCTCGGTCTCGGGGTGGGCGCCGCGCTGCTCGGACTGGTGGTCGGCGACCGGCTGTGGAGCAGCGACGCGGTGGCTGACGAGGTCGTCGTGGAGGGCGAGCTGTGACCGCGCTGCTCGTGGCCCTCGGTGCCGCGCTCGGCGCGCTGGCCCGCCATCTGGTGACGAGCTCCCTTCGCCAGCGTGGTGCGACCGCTGCCGGCGGGGTCCTGACGGTCAACGCGACCGGGTCGCTGCTCCTGGGCCTCGTGGCCGGGCACGCCTCCGGCGCGGCTCCGGGCTGGCTGCTGCCCCTCGTCGGGGTCGGCTTCTGCGGCGCCTACACGACCTTCGCCACGCACGCGGTCGAGGTCGCCTCGGCGGCCCGGACAGGGCGCACCCGCCATGCGCTCGCGGACCTCGGCCTCAACCTCGCGCTCGGCGTCGCGCTGCTCTCGCTCGGCTGGACGATCACGGCCTAGCCGCCACATGACGAAGGGAGGAACCCACCCGTGGGTGAGTCCCTCCCTTGACTGCCGTGATCAGGCCTTCTTGGCGGCCTCGAGGCGAGCGGAGACGTCGTTCCAGTTGACGATGTCCCACAGCTTCTCGATGTAGTCCGGCTTCACATTCTTGTACTGCAGGTAGTACGCGTGCTCCCAGGCGTCGAAGGCCAGGAGCGGCGTCATGCCCGTCGCCACGTTGCCGTGGTGGTCGTAGACCTGCGTGACGAGCAGGCGCTCGCCGACGGGCTCCCAGGCCAGGACGCCCCAGCCCGAGCCCTGCGTGGTCTGCGTCGCGGCGGTCAGCTGCGCGCGGAACTTGTCGAAGGTGCCGAAGTGCTCGTCGATCGCGGTGCCGAGGGCGCCGTCGGGCTTGTCGCCACCGTCCGGGGAGAGGTTCTCCCAGAAGATCGAGTGCAGGACGTGACCCGAGACGTTGAAGGCCAAGGTCTTCTCGAGGCCGACGAGGCCACCGAGCTGGTCCTTGTCGCGGGCCTCGGCCAGCTTCTCCAGCGTGTCGTTGGCGCCCTTGACGTAGGCGGCGTGGTGCTTGTCGTGGTGCAGCTCGAGGATCTCGCCACTCATGGCGGGCTCGAGGGCTCCGTAGTCGTAGGAGAGGTCGGGAAGGGTGTACATGAAACCTCCGTGATTGCGAGTGTTGTGCACCTCCTACCCTTCCACGACGCGACGAAGCGGTCCATGAAAGGTCACCCTCACATGAGACCGACCCAATTCCTAGGGCGTCCTACAATCTCCCCATGACCGATCGCGACCCCATTGCCGCAGCCCATGCCCAGTGGATCTCGCACGGCTGGTCGGACGCTGCCGACGGCATGGCGCTGGTCACCTCGGTCGTGCGCGCCCAGCAGCTCGTCCACGAGCGGGTCGAGGCGACCCTGCGTCCGCACGGCCTCACCTTTGCCCGCTTCGAGATCCTGCGTCTGCTCGCCTTCAGCCGGCAGCAGTCGATGCCGATGAGCCGCCTCGGATCACTGCTGCAGGTCCACGCGACCAGCGTGACGAGCGCAGTCACCCGGCTCGAGACCCAAGGTCTCGTCGAGCGGCTGCGCCGCGAGTCCGACCGTCGCGTGGTCCTCGCCTCGCTCACGACTGCCGGGGAGGAGCTGGTCGAGCGCGCCACCCGCGACCTCAACGAGCAGGTCTTCTCCTCCCCCGGCCTGGACCCCACCCAGGTCCGCGACGCCACCCGACTCCTGTCGGCCCTGCGGGCAACCCATGGAGATGTCGTCGGGGTGACGTGACTGGCGCGCAAATACTTGGATGTCCTAGCATTGATGCAAGACCCCACCGCACTTCGACGACGAGGTAGGCCATGACCCAGGCTCCGCAGCTGCACTCCCCGACCCACCCGGTCCGATTCGTCACGGCCTCCGCGCTGTTCGACGGCCACGACGCCTCGATCAACATCATGCGGCGGATCATGCAGAGCCAGGGCGCCGAGGTCATCCACCTGGGCCACAACCGCTCCGTCCAGGAGGTCGTCGACGCGGCGATCGAGGAGGACGTCCAGGGCGTTGCCGTCTCCTCCTACCAGGGCGGGCACGTCGAGTACTTCGAGTACCTCACCCAGCTGCTGCGCGAGCAGGGTGCGGGCCACGTCAAGGTCTTCGGTGGTGGCGGGGGCGTCATCGTGCCCGAGGAGATCACTCGGCTGCGCGAGGCCGGCGTGACGATCTTCTCCCCCGAGGACGGTCAGCGCCTCGGTCTGCCCGGCATGATCAACACGCTTATCGCCGACTGCGACACCGATGTCTGGGAGACCGCGCCGGTCTCCCTCGACGCGGTCCTCTCCGGTGATCGCGCCGCGATCGCCCGCGCCATCTCGGGTGCCGAGCTCGGCCACCTCGACGAGGCCTTCCTCGAGGGCATCGCCCAGGCGGCCCAGGCCTCCCACGCCCCTGTCCTGGGCCTCACCGGCACCGGCGGCTCCGGCAAGTCCTCGCTGACCGACGAGCTCGTGCGGCGTTTCCGCGTCGACCAGCAGGACAAGCTGCGCATCGCCGTCATCGCCGTCGACCCCACGCGACGCAAGGGCGGCGGCGCCCTCCTCGGCGACCGCATCCGGATGAACTCCCTCGGCCAGAGCACCGGTGGCGTCTCCCCCGTGTTCTTCCGATCCCTCGCCACCCGCGGTGACCGTGAGGTCCCCGAGGCGATGCAGACGGTCATCGACATCACCAAGGCTGCGGGTTACGACCTCGTCATCATCGAGACGCCCGGCATCGGCCAGGGCGACGCCGCCATCGTCCCCTTCGTCGACGTGCCGATGTACGTCATGACGCCGGAGTTCGGCGCGGCCAGCCAGCTGGAGAAGATCGACATGCTCGACTTCGCCGAGGTCGTCGCGATCAACAAGTTCGAGCGTCGCGGTGCCGCAGACGCGCTGCGCGATGTCGCCCGCCAGATCGTGCGCAACCGCGAGGCCTTCGGCCAGCGCCCCGAGGAGATGCCGGTCTTCGGCACCTCGGCCGCGACCTTCAACGACGACGGGGTCACGGCGCTCTACCAGCACCTGCGGGACCTCCTCGCGGACAAGGGCCTCACCGTCGACGAGGGGCAGCTCGCGCCCGTCGACACCAAGTACTCGACCCGCTTCGGTCAGGTCGTCCCCGCCACCCGGGTGCGCTATCTCGCGGAGATCACCGACACCGTGCGCGGCTACCACTCCCGCACCGAGCAGCTCGCCGACGGTGCTCGCCGGGTGCAGCGCCTGGCGGCCGTCGACGACGAGCTGACCGCAGCCGGCAAGGACGGGCACGGCGTCGACGAGCTGCTCGACGCCGCACGCAAGGACCTGCCGGCCGAGGTGACCGAGCAGATCGAGCGCTGGCCCGCCATCGTCGAGTCCTACTCGGGCGACGAGCAGGTCGTCACGATCCGCGGCAAGGAGCTGCACACCAAGCTGACCAAGGAGTCGTTGTCGGGCACCAAGATCCCGCGCGTCGCCCTGCCCAAGCACACCGACCACGGAGACCTCGTCACCTACTGGCGCTCGGAGAACCTGCCCGGTTCCTTCCCGTACACCGCCGGCGTCTTCCCCTTCAAGCGCGACAACGAGGACCCGGCGCGCATGTTCGCCGGGGAGGGCGACCCCTTCCGCACCAACCGTCGCTTCAAGTTGCTGTCCGAGGGGCAGCCGGCCACCC
>JAKDKQ010000357.1 GCA_030453295.1 Janibacter sp. | reverse complement strand
ATCAGTCCCCTGCGTCAGTGGAGGTCAACGCGCGGACGAATCGCCCGCGTGTTGACCTCCACTCGGGGGCCGGGCTCACCGCCGGGGGGCGGGCTCACCGCACGACGACGGTCGAGCCGACCGGCATGAGGTCCGTGCTCCAGATCATGTCCATCGCGCGATTGCTCACCCGCGCGCAGCCGTGGGACGCGGGGTAGCCGGGGATCGACCCGGAGCCGTGGACGGCGTAGCCGCCGTAGAAGTAGCGCGGGCTGTAGAGCGTCCCGAGCGGCGCGACCTCGTTGCCGCGGTGGACGCGACCGACGGTGAAGGTTCCCTTGGGTGTCACCGCCACGGCCGGGCGCCCGTGGGACAGGTAGGTCTCCCCCGACGCGGTGCTGGTGTTGATGACGTGCTCGATGCTCCCGCCCCGCACGACGATGAGCACCTGGCGTGTGAGGTCGATGTCGATCCGGTCGGCCGGGCCGGCGGGCAGTGGCGGGAGCGTGCCCGCGGCGAGCGCCTCGAGTGTCCGCGGTCCGGCGATCCCGTCGCGGGAGAGGCCCGCGGACTTCTGCAATGCCATGACGGCCTGCGAGGTCAGGTGCCCGTAGGTGCCGTCCGGCGTGCCGAGCCAGTACCCGAGGGCACTGAGGTCGCGCTGCAGCTGTCGCACGCGTGCCCCGTCGTCGCCGGGACGAAGGGAGGTGTCCGCGGCGGTCGTCGTCGGGCTGGACGAGGGTGACGTCGAGCGGGTCGAGGAGGACGACGCGCTGGAGGACGAGCTCGAGACCGTGGCCGAGCCAGCGGGCGTGGAGGGTGTCGGGCTCCCCGAGTCCACGACCACCGGTGTGGCCTGCGGCGCCGTCTGCGTCCCACAGCCCGCGAGCGCCGCCCCCATGGCCAGCGCCATCACTGCCTGTCGTACCCGTGCCATGTCCTGCTCCCCTGTCCTGCGACCATGCCCCTGCGCGTGGTCATCACAAGGATGGACGCCGCAGGCGACCGTCCGGTTGCATCGCGCCGTGACGTCGCCCAAAGGTGACCGGGCCGTGACCGAGGCGTGGCCGAGCGGCGGCGGATCGGCGGCAGATCGACACCGAGGCTCGAGGACGACGTGACATGGGTGACAATCGACGCATGACTGACCTGCCCACCGCCGGCGACTCCGGCTGGAGTGACCCCGACACCCTCGGTGCCATCCCGCCCGTCGTGGCCATGACCTACTGCGCTCACTGCGGCAACTCCGCCAACAAGGGCAACCACGTCCTGTGCCGCCAGCGGCTGGCCGCCGAGCCCCCCGTCCACTGCACGACCTGCCGCCGCACCCTGGCCGTCGAGAGCTCCGGACGCGAGTGGACCGCCACCTGCAAAAAGCACGGCCAGACCACCGGATCCCTCCAGGGCGCCTGAGGATCAGCAGGCGGTGCCCTCGCCCAGGAGATCCGTGAGTGCCTGACGCAGAGCCGCGGCCGCGTCATCGCCGATGCGCCCGGCCCAGTCGCTCTCGACCTCCTCGAAGAGGCGGTGGACGACGACCTGGGCGCACTCCCCCTTCGTCGTGAGGGCGACGATGCGGGCGCGCTGGTCCTCCTCGTCGCGGCTGACGACGACGAAGCCGTTGCGCTCGAGGTGGGCGATCTGCTGACTCACGGCCTGCTTGGTCACCCCGCAGCGGTCGACGATGTCGCGGGCCCGTCGCGGACCCTCGGAGAGGTGCCGCAGGACATTGGTGGAGTGCGCGAGGGAGAGGCCATCGATCTCGGAGGCGCGCAGCCGCCCCTCGAAGTCCGCGACAAAGCTCGCCTGCGCCCTCGCGAGCAGGTTGACCAGCGGCGGCCGCCCATCGGCACCCGTGCAGGCGTCGGCGAGGGAGGGCTGGGCTGCGGTCATGCACACCATCGTAGGCCATTGGTCAAGGACTTGACTTTGCCGATTCATGACGCGCACCATGGTCAAGCACTTGACCAACACCTCCCTCTGGAGTCCCTCATGAACGTTCTCGTCCTCCTCGGCAGCCTGCGCGCAGGCTCCACCAACCGCGCGCTCGCCGACGCGGCCGTCGCCCACCTGCCCGAGGGCTGCACCGCGACCGTCTTCGACCGCGGCGCGGAGCTGCCCCACTACTCCGAGGACCTCGACCTCGACGACCAGCTGCCCGAGGTCGCTGCCGAGCTGCGCGCCGCGGTCGCCGCTGCCGACGGCCTGATCGTCGTCACCCCCGAGTACAACGGCACGCTCTCCAGCGTCGTCAAGAACACGATCGACTGGGCCTCCCGTCCCTACGGCGTCGCATCGATCACGGGCACCCCGGCCGTCGTCATGGCCGCCTCCGGCTCGCCCCACGCCGCCGAGTGGGCTCGCCAGGACGCCGTGCGCAGCCTCAAGATCGCCGGCGCTGCCGTCGTCGAGGAGACCTTCGGCGTCGGCTCGTCCTTCGAGGCCTTCGCCGAGGGCCGCCTGGCCGATGACGAGGCCGACGCTGCCCTGCGCGCGCTCGTCGCTCGCCTGGCGCCCGTCCACGCCTGAGTCACCAGCACCCCGCCCGAAGGGGGCCGGCCCACCGCGAGAGCGGAGGACCGGCCCCCTTCGTCGTCCCAAATCCGCACGACCTTAAGG
>JAKDKQ010000356.1 GCA_030453295.1 Janibacter sp. | reverse complement strand
TAGAAGATCGTCTCGTCCTCGCCGACCACGGCGCGGAAGGAGTACCCGATGCGACCGAGCGGGTTGCAGCCCGCTCGGAAGTCGTCGCTGATGCGCTCGTTGACGTCTTCGGCGGCGATGTGTCCTCCGTCCCGGGCCGCGAAGGCGATCGCGTCCTCGGCGAGGTCGACGCGTGCCCAGCCCGTCTCGCGGTCGGCGTCAGGGACGAACCAACCGCGCATGACGCCGTGTCGGCGCACCCAACGCGTGACCGCACGGGCCATCGCCTCGGCGTCGAAGCGCCCCGGGATGCGATAGGTGAAGCCGAGCCAGATGTCGTCCTGCTCCCCGGAGTCACTCGTCTCGGTGCGCAGGTTCAGGTGGGCGGTCTGCATGAATGAGGGCTGCCGATCCCCGGGCGTCGCGGAGGCGATGGCCGACTCCATGGTCGCCGTCGGCTCGAAGGCGAGATAGGTGCCGCCGATCGAGGCGCGGTCGGTGATGCGGCTCATGTTCATCATGGGAGGGCCTCCGGGGTGGGCACGTAGGGGGTGGACGTCTCGATCTCGACGACGTGGGAGAAGCGCGCCGCCACGTCGTCCAGCCAGGTGCGGGCGCCGGGTGCCAGGGGGAGTCGGGTGACGAGCGTGACGCCCTCCGGCAGGATCGTCAGCCACAGGTGGGTCTGGCTGCTCGGCGGCACATCACCCAGGTGGATCGCCGACCCGAGGGGCCGCCACCACTCGTGGCCGTCGATGCGAGAGCCGTCGATGATCGACAGCACGAGCTGCGGCTCGATCGGCACGTCGAGCAGGCGGTGCACCAGCCCGAGGGGGAGTGCCGCCGCGGGTGCGCTCTCGCGCCACGCACGCACGCCCTCGATGACCCAGTCACGGGTGGTGGCACCCGGTGGCAGTGCCATCGACAGCGGGGCCACGCCTGCGAACCACCCGACGGAGTCCATCCACAGCGGTGACGGGCGCCCGTGCGTGGACATCAGGGCATGCGCCTCGTCCCCGATCGCCTGCATGAGCACTGCGGTCCAGAGCATCCCGGTCGGGAAGCCCTCGGCCGCGTAGCCGAGGGCGAGGCGGGCGGCGCGGTCGCCGTCGCAGATGTCGTGCCGCACCAGGCCGTGGTCGTAGCTGCCGTCGGGATCGATCCCCGATGCGGCCGGCGCCGGCGGGATGCGTCCTCCGGCCAGGAAGTCGCGCCACGGGGCGAGGCGCGGGTCGTCCTGCGTCGTGCTCGCGCTGACGGACACCTCCTGCTCTGCCACGTCGACGTAGCTGGGGGAGAGCTGCTGCTCGTGGACCCCGTTGACGATGGCGGTGTGCGTGCCCGCGAGGTGCCCGACGGCGCCGTAGGCAGAGAGCCCGTCGAAGGTGACATGGTCGAAGGCCGCGTGCAGGACGTGTCCGTGCTCGGTCGCGACGGAGACGAGAGCGCCTGCGGGCATGCGGGCAGGCCGGCAGGCGTCGTGGAACTCGCGCGTGAGGAGGGCCCGCAGCCCCTCCGACCCGTGCTCACCGAGCGGGGTCGGGGTCACCGATACGTCCTCGGGTGGCAGCGTGCGCCGGCGGACGGCGCCGTCGACGAGATCGAGGTGGCTGCGCAGGGACTCGTGCTGCCGCAGCCACGCCGTGATCGTCTGCTGCACGCTGTCGGTGGTCGCTCCGGGCAGCAGGACCGACAGTCCGATCCAGGCGGACCACTCGCATGTGCCGTCGGGGTCCTCGAGCAGCCGCCCGTACTGGTCGTTGCTCGGTGGGCGCGGGTCCACGGGGGCGATGCCCCATCGGTCGAGGCTCGTGGGCGTGAGGTCCCAGCGGGTGACGTCGCCGCCGCGGAGGTCGTGGTGGGCCAGGGAGCAGGGGATCATTCCGGGCCTTCGGTCGCAGGGATGGCAGAGGGTGGGCGGGAGTCACTGTGTCAGCGACCCGGGCCGCCTGCGACCGCTGGGAGTGTGATCTGCCTCGCTCAGCCCACGGGTGGCCCGACGAGCAGCGCGACACCGGTGAGGACGGCCACGGTGACGACGAGCGCGAGCGCTGCGAGGGCCGGGCGGCGCAGCGCGCCGGAGACGACCTTCTCGGGGACGGTGACGGCTTCCCCCTTCGTCCGCAGCCGCCAGGCGTCCTTGAGGTGTCCATCGCGGTCGAGCCAACGCTCGGTCCAGAGGGTGAGGAGCGGCGGGATGGCCGAGGCGAGCGCGACGAGACCCTGCTTGGCCGGCCACTTGCTGTCGATCCACACGACGACAGTCACGATCACGTAGGCGATGAAGACGATCCCGTGGAGCATCCCGCCGATACGCACGCCGAGCTCGGTGGTCTCGGTGACGTACTTGAGGAACATGCCGATGAGCAGCAACGTCCACGTCACCGCCTCGGCCGTGGCGACGATCGTGTAGAGGCGACGAGGCGAAGGGAGGGTCATGGCGACCATGGTTGCCGACAGGTGTTCGTGGGGTGAAATCGACCCGATTTCGACGTAGGGGGGTGCTCGGGTAATCTCTGCGGCGGAGGATTCGCATAGTGGCCTAGTGCGCGCGCTTGGAAAGCGCGTTGAGTGAAAGCTCTCAGGGGTTCGAATCCCCTATCCTCCGCCAGAGCAGGGCCCCGGTC
>JAKDKQ010000355.1 GCA_030453295.1 Janibacter sp. | reverse complement strand
AGCGTGCACCCGGGCGAGCTCGTCGCCGTCATGGGCCCGAGCGGCTCCGGCAAGTCGACGCTGCTCAACCTCGCGGGCGGCCTCGACCGGGCCACCTCGGGGCGGGTGGTCATCGAGGGCCAGGAGATCAACTCCCTCACACCACGCGAGCTCGCGGCCCTGAGGCGACGCCACGTCGGTTTCGTCTTCCAGGACTACAACCTCATCCCGGCCCTCACCGCCGCCGAAAATGTCGCGCTCCCTCTCGAGCTCGACGGTCAGCGCGTGCGCGCCGCACGTGGGGCAGCGATTGAGTCCCTCGAGCGCATGGGTCTGGCCGAGCTCGTCGACCGGTACCCCGACCAGATGTCTGGTGGACAGCAGCAGCGCGTCGCCTTCGCCCGGGCACTCGTCGGCGGCCGGCGCCTCGTCCTCGCCGACGAGCCCACCGGCGCGCTCGACACCCACACCGGGGAAGAGGTGCTGCGGGTGCTGCGTGAGCGCTGCGACGCCGGGACCGGTGGCCTGCTCGTCACCCACGAGGCCCGGCACGCAGCCTGGGCCGACCGGGTCGTCTTCCTGCGTGACGGCGTCGTCGTCGACACCACGGGCGACCCCTCCGACGTCGAGGACCTGCTCGAGAGCGAGCCGGCCCGATGACCACCCAGACCGCGCCGGCGGTGTCCACAGGGGGGACACCGCCGGCGCTCCCCCCTTCGTCGTCGAAGGGAGCGTCCTGGCTCGCGTCGTGGCGCGTCGCACTGCGGCTGGCCCGGCGCGATGTGCGCCGCCACCGCGGGCGCTCGCTCGCCGTGCTCCTCATGGTGGGCGTACCCACGATGCTCATCTGCCTCGGGCTCGTGCTCGGCGCGACGAGCCAGATCTCACCGCAGGAGTCGGTCCCGCTGGCCATGGGCCCTGCGCAGGCTTCGGTCACGATGACCGAGGGCCGACAGATCTCCCAGGCAGCGGACCCGAGCCGGGGGTACGCCGACAAGGATGCCCCGGCCCGGGCCATCCCCGGTGCCCGCCCGGGTGGCACGGCCGAGATGAATGCCGCGGCGATCGGTGATCTCACCGGAGGCAGTGCGCTGCCGTGGAGCGAGGGCCAGTCGCGCGCCCGCATCGGTGACCGCGACCTCGGGCTGAGCACCTTCGCCGTTGCCGACCCCGCCCACCTCCCGGGCAAGATCACCCTGAGGTCGGGACACTGGCCCACCCGAGCCGATGAGGTGCTCGTCTCCCCCCGAGGCGTCGGGCGAGGTGTCCCCGACAGCGGTCCCCTGCAGCTCGTGGTCGACGGCGACGAGCGCACCGTCCAGGTCGTCGGGACGGCGCTGTCCGCCCAGGCGTGGGGCGGTAGCCACGAGCTCGTCACCACGACCCCGGCCCTCATGGACGAGCAGCCGTCCATCAGCGGATGGTTCGTCACGAGCACCCAGCCGATCACCTGGGACGACGTCACCCGGCTCAACGAGTACGGCCTCGTGGTCCACAGCGCCCATGTCGTGGCCCACCCGCCCACGCAGGACCAGATCGACCCCGACCTGCGCGACATGGGCGGCAGCGATGACACCGCCCAGCTCGTCGTCCTCGGGGCGACACTCCTGCTCATCACGATCACGCTGCTCGTCGGGCCGGCCTTCGCCGTCGGCGCGACGCGCCAGCGTCGGACGCTCGCGCTCGCTGCGAGCAACGGCGCCACAGCAGGGCAGCTCCGCCGGACCGTCCTGGCCCAGGCACTCGTGCTCGGTGGCCTGAGCGCACTGGTCGGGGCCGCCGTGGCTGCGCCGGTCGGATGGGTCGTCGTCCGCGTCATCACCGATCGCGGTTCGCCCTTGGGGCCCTTCGAGGTGCCGTGGTGGCAGCTCGGTGCGATCTGCGCCATCGCGCTGCTCGCCGCCATCCTTGCCGCGCTCCTCCCCGCGCAGCGACTCACCCGCCTCGACATCGTCGGCGCCATGCGTGGACGGGTCGTCACCCCGCCACCGTCGCGCTGGCTCTTCGTCCTGGGGTTGGTCGTCACCGGACTCGGCGGCGCCGGGGTCATCATCGGTCTGGACCGCAGCGAGTACGTCATCGCCCTCGCGGCGGTCCTGCTCGTGCTCGGCGCGCTGCTCCTCGTGCCCAGGATCCTGCACACGCTCGGCCTCATGGCCGGACCGCTGCCCCTCCCCCTTCGCCTCGCCGTGCGCGACCTGGCGCGGCACCGCACGCGCAGCGCTCCCACCGTGGCGGCCGTGCTCGCCGGGTCGGCAGCCCTGACGATGGGCCTCATCGGGGCCAGCAGCGACAACGCCCAGGAGCGCCAGGACTACGTGCCCCAGACGCTCCTCGGCGAGGGCTACGTCTCCACAGACCCACTCTCCGACCGCGACCCGATGGCAGCCGTCGCACGTGAGCTGCCCGGGCTCGTCCTGGCGCCGGTGCACTCCTACGGACTGCCCCTCGAGGACGACTCGGCGCAGGGCGGGGACACGGTCGAGGAGCCCTTCGTCATCACCCTCCCTCATGACTGCACGGTGACCGAGGTCGTCGATCCCGGCGCGGGCCAGGAACCCGTGGGTGACGTCGAGATGGCGCCCGGCGAGGTGCCCGGCGCGCGGTGTCCCGACGGCAGCAGCGGCTCAGGCTCT
>JAKDKQ010000354.1 GCA_030453295.1 Janibacter sp. | reverse complement strand
GAGCGGGCGACGGGAATCGAACCCGCGTAGCCAGTTTGGAAGACTGGGGCTCTACCATTGAGCTACGCCCGCGCGCTCGCCCACCAACTGGCCTGTGCCAGCGGGTGGTTGAGCAGGGGTTAGCCTAGACCCCGTTCGTGACTCGATCACAATCGGGCACGCGGGGTATGGCGCAGGTTGGTAGCGCGTCCGCTTTGGGAGCGGAAGGTCGTCGGTTCGAATCCGGCTACCCCGACACGGTGTTCGACGCCCTGGGCGATCGATGGGATGGCAGGCTGGCGCCCGTGACCTTTGACCCGGCGACCTACCTGGCCCTCGTGACCGCCCTCGCCGTGCTGTGCCAGGTGATCGCCTGGTCGGTGCGCATCCCCTCGATCCTCATCCTGCTGGTCGTCGGCTTTGCCCTGGGGCAGCTCGTCAGCCCGGACGAGGTCCTCGGACGAGAGGTTCTCTTCGGTGGGGTCTCTCTCGCGGTCGGGATCATCCTCTTCGAGGGCAGCCTCTCCCTTCGCCTCCACGACATCCGCGATCTGCGCCGTCCGATCCTGAGGCTGTGCTCGGTGACGGTCGCCGTGGCGTGGGCGCTCATCACCTTCACCGGGTGGTTGCTCGGGTTCCCGCTGGAGCTGGCCCTGCTCGTCGGGGCGATCCTCGTCGTCACCGGACCCACGGTCATCGCCCCGATCCTGCGCCAGCTGCGCCCCACCCGACGGGTCGCGGCCCTGCTGCGCTGGGAGGGGATCGTCGTCGACCCGATCGGCGCGATCCTCGCGGTCCTCGTCTTCCAGGCGGTCCTCGCCGGCGCCTCTGCGGATCCGTGGCTGGCGGTCGCCAAGACCCTCGGCATCACCATCGTCACGGCGGTCGGCATCGCCCTCGTGCTCGGGGTCGTCCTCGAGTACGCGATCAAGCGGCGGCTCGTGCCGGACTTCCTGCACGGCGCGGTCTTCATCGCTGCCGCGGTCGGGGCCCTGTCCCTGTCCAACCTCGTGCAAAACGAGAGCGGCCTGCTCACCGTGACGATCATGGGCATCTACCTGGCCAATCGCCCCAACCTGCACCTCGAGCACGTCATCGAGTTCAAGGAGCACCTGCAGGTACTCCTCGTCGGGATGCTCTTCGTCATCCTCGCCGGACGGGTCGCGCCTGCCCAGGTCGTGGACATCGCGCCGGTGGCGGCGGTCTTCGTCGTGGTCCTCGTGCTCATCGTGCGACCGCTGAGCATCGTGCTCGGGATCCACGGCACCGCGGTGACCACCCAGGAGCGTCGACTGCTGGCCTTCATGGCGCCGCGCGGCATCGTGGCCGCAGCGGTGACGAGCGTCTTCGCACTGGAGCTCTCTCATGCCGCGGAGGGAGTCTCTGATCCGGACCATGCGGCCCGGCTGGAGCTCCTCGGTGAGGAGGCTGCCCGCATGGTGCCCCTCGTCTTCATCGTCATCGTCGCGACAGTGGCGATCTACGGGCTCGGCGTCGGCCGGCTCGCCGAGCGACTCGGTCTCGCGACGGCCTCACCGCAGGGTGTCGTCCTGGCGGGGGGCCCGGCGTGGGTCGTCGGCGTGGCAGAGCTCCTCGACGAGCTGGGCGTGCCCGTCGTGATCGTCTCGGATGACCGGTCGGAGATCGCCTCGGCGCGGATGGCCGGGGTGCGTGCGGAACGCGCCAACATCCTCAGCGACTACGCCGTGCGGGACATGGACCTGGCGGGGATGAAGACGCTGGTCGCCGTGACCGACGGTGACGAGCGCAATGCCACCGCTGCCCGCGAGTTCGCCCACGTGCTCGGACGCGGCAATGTCTTCCAGCTGGCACCGCAGCCCCAGCAGGCCGTGGGCAAGGACCGCACCGAGACCGCCTCGCACCTCACCGCACGGACCGCCTTCGCGCCGGCGCTGGGCCACGCGGAGCTGGCAGAGCGGGTCGCGGACCTGCGGGTCAAGCGGACCTCGCTGACCGCGCAGTACACCTTCGACGACTTCCAGCGGACCTACGACGGCGGGGCCATCGCCCTCTTCACCGTCGAGGACGACGAGGTCGACGTCGTCACGGAGAAGACGGCCATCGAGGGCGAGCTCACCCTGATCGCCCTCGTGCCCCGCACGGACGGACCCGCTGGCCCGGGCACGGACTGATCTCAGGGCCCGGCTCAGGCCAGCAGCTTGGCCCTGAAGAGGTCCAGGACCTCCTCCAGCGCTGCCCGGGTCGGCGACCCGGCACGATCGACGAGGTGCTCGGTGAGCACGGAGTGGGGCGCGCCGATGCCGTCGGGGTTGGCGGCCTCGTCGTCGAGCTCGATGGCCACGAAGGCGTCGCCCAGACGTCGGCGCAGCCCCTCGAAGCGAGCGTCAGGGCAGAACCTGTCGCTGCGGAACCGCAGCCCCAGCACCTGCAGGCCTGCAGCGCAACGCTGCTCGACGACGGAGAGGTCCTCGTCGGAGATGTCGGTGACGGCCCCCCTTCGCCCACCGATCGCGAGGGGGAGGGAGGGCTGCGAGAGCACGGGCGCGACGACGACCTCGTCGGTCGCCATGGCGAGGGCGAACCCACCGGTCAGGCACATGCCGACGACGCCGACGCCGGGCCCGCCGCAGCGCTCGTGCTCGTGCCGGGCCAGGGC
>JAKDKQ010000353.1 GCA_030453295.1 Janibacter sp. | reverse complement strand
GCCGAGCCCTTCCCCCTTCCCGTGCACAGCGGCGACATCCGCGTCGACGTCCAGTCCGCGCTCGCCCAGCTGGCACCCCTGTGGGGCTTCAAGCCCCTCCTGGACATCGACGACACCCAGGTGCGCGAGGACCTGGCCCGCTCGTCCGTCATGGCGCTGTCCTTCATCGCGCAGTCCGCGCACGGCCAGAACCGACCGATGGTGCCGCAGGCCCGCGTCGACGAGGGCAAGAACATCGTCGAGCGCTTCATGATCCGTTGGCGCGGAGAGCCCGACCCCAAGCACGTCGAGGCCATCGACGCCTACTTCATCTCGGCCGCAGAGCACGGGATGAACGCTTCGACCTTCACCGCACGGGTCATCGCCTCCACCGGCGCCGACGCCGCCGCCTGCCTCTCCGGCGCGGTGGGCGCCATGTCCGGCCCGCTCCACGGTGGTGCCCCCTCGCGGGCGCAGCACATGATCGAGGGTGTCGAGCGCACCGGCGACGCCACGAAGTACGTCAAGGACGCCCTGGACCGCAAGGAGCGCCTCATGGGCTTCGGGCACCGCGTCTACCGCGCCTACGACCCGCGCGCTGCCGTCCTGCGCGAGACCTGCAGGCGTCTTGGCGCTCCCCGCTACGAGGTCGCCCTCGAGCTGGAGAAGGCGGCGATCGCCGAGCTTGCGGACCGGTACCCGGACCGCGCGATGGAGACCAATGTCGACTACTGGGCCGCGGTCCTGCTCGACTTCGCCGATGTCCCGGGCGAGATGATGACCCCGCTCTTCGTCTGCGCCCGCACGGCCGGCTGGTCCGCGCACGTGCTCGAGCAGAAGCGCACCGGTCGCCTGATCCGTCCGAGCAGCAACTACACCGGCCCGGGCCCGCGCCCGATCACCGAGGTCCACGGCTACGACCAGTTCCCCGGCTGACCCAGCACCGCAGGAGGGACACCATGCGCACGATCTCGATGACGCTCGCCGTCGCGGCCACCCTTGCTCTCGCGGGGTGCGGTGGCGACGGTGGCCCCGGACCCACCGCCGGCAGCGGCAGCACCTCCAAGGACGCGCCGATCACCTCGGACGGGCCGGCGACGTCGTCGGGGACGGCATCCTCGACCTCCGGATCGGGGTCCTCGACCGCGACCTCCACGTCCTCGGCGTCCACGTCCTCCGCGCCCACACCGACCTCCACCACGTCGACGGACACCGGCAAGCCCTTCGACGCCAAGGAGTTCACCAGCAAGCTGCAGGCTGCGGTGGACAAGAACCCCAGCGTCACGATCGACGTCAAGGTCGGCCCCGAGGGTCAGCCGAGCGCCACGGCCAGCGGGGTGCAGGACCTGGCTGACGATGCCCTCGAGATGCAGGTGTCGGTCGGTGGCCAGGAGATGACCTACCGCCTGGTCGACGGTCAGTACTACCTCGCGCAGGCGCCCAAGTGGGTCCCTGTCACCAAGGACTCGACCAACCCGCTCATCAAGCAGGCCCTGAGCCAGACCGAGCTGCTGAGCATGCGCCGCCAGCTCGACGCCTTCATCGCCGGGGTGGAGTCTGCCGGGGACAAGGGCACCGAGGACCTCGACGGGGTCTCCACGACCCACTACACGGCGACGGTCGACACCGGCAAGGCCCTGCGCGAGCTCGGCATGGACAAGGCCCCGGGCTCTCCCGACACCGCGATCTACGATGTCTGGCTCGACGACGACGACCTCATCCGCAAGATGTCCTTCACGCAGAACGGCGCTCAGGCCACGATGACCGCCACCGACTGGGGCAAGCCGGTCTCGATCTCCAAGCCCACGGGCTCCGAGCTGGCCAAGGTCAACTGATGACGCAGCACGACATCGTCATCCCGGAGGGCCTGCGTCCCCGCGACGGGCGCTTCGGGTCCGGGCCGTCACAGGTCCGCCCGGAGCAGGTCGCCCACCTCAGCTCGATCGCGAGCACGGTGCTCGGCACCTCGCACCGGCAGGCCCCGGTTCGCTCGATCGTCGGCAGCCTGCGCGAGGGCCTGAGCGACCTCTTCGCCCTGCCCGACGGGTACGAGGTCGTCCTGGGCAACGGCGGGTCGACGGCCTTCTGGGACATCGCGGCCCTGGGTCTGGTCCACGAGCGGGCCCAGCACCTCGTCTTCGGCGAGTTCTCGAGCAAGTTCGCCGCAGTGACCCGCAGGGCCCCCTTCCTCGCGGACCCCGATGTGCGCTCGGTCGACCCGGGCGGGTTGGCCTCCCCGGAGGCCGTGGCGGGGATCGATGCCTACGCCTGGCCGCACAACGAGACCTCCACCGGCGTCATGGCCCCTGTGCAGCGCCCCGCAGGGATCGATGACGACGCCCTCGTCCTCATCGACGCCACCTCCGGCGCCGGTGGCCTGCCCGTCGACATCACGCAGACGGACACCTACTACTTCGCCCCGCAAAAATCCTTCGCCTCAGACGGGGGCATCTGGTTCGCCGTCATGAGCCCCGCGGCGATCGCCCGCGCGCAGGAGATCGCGGCCACCGACCGGTGGATCCCCGATTTCCTGTCACTGACCGCGGCGATCGACAACTCGCGCAAGGACCAGACCCTCAACACTCCGGCTGTCGCCACGCTCGCCCTCATGGACGAGCAGGTGCGGTGGATGAACGCAT
>JAKDKQ010000352.1 GCA_030453295.1 Janibacter sp. | reverse complement strand
ACGACGACCGCCTCGCCCACCTGCGCGACCTGCCGCGCCGGACCCTGTGGGACCTGCCCGACCCGCGCTTCGCGGTCCTCGAGGAAGCCGCCCGGAGGGCGCGCGCGGTACGCATCACGCTCGAGGACGCCAGCGACGGGCGGTGAGGGCGACCCCTCCGGAAGGTCTCAGATGTTGTTGGGGTCGCTGACCTCGAAGGTGTCGCACTGGTTGACCGAGGTGGCGTTCATCCCGCGCAGCAGCCAGGCCTGACGGGCCTCGGCCGAGCCGTGGGTCCACGACTCGGGCTGGACGCCGCCACCGGACTTCTTCTGGATCTCGTCGTCGCCGACCGACTTGGCCGCACCCATGGCATTGGTGACGTCGGCGTCGCTGATGTCGGTGAGCAGCGCCTGGCCCTGGGCGTCCTTGGTCTCGGTGGCGTGCTGGATCCACATGCCGGCGAAGCAGTCGGCCATCAGCTCCACGCGCACGGCACCGGAGTCAGCGCCCTGCGGGTCCTTCTGGGCCTCGCCGAGCACGCCGTAGACATTCTGGATGTGGTGGCCGTACTCGTGGGCGAGGACGTAGAGCTCGGCGAGGACGCCGTCCTCAGCACCCAGCTGCTGCTCCATGATGTCGTAGAAGTCGGTGTCGATGAAGATCTGCTCGTCGACGGGGCAGTAGAAGGGACCGACCTGGTTGCTGGCCGTCCCGCACTGGGACTGGGTCTGACCGGTGTAGACCACGACCTTGTCCGGACCGCGGAACTGCTGGTTGGCGTCCTGCAGGGCCTTGGCCAGGTCGGGCTGGCTGCTCCAGTAGTCGTGGAGACTGTTCTCTCCGAGGACCATGAGGCACTCGCGGTCCTTCTTGGCGTCGGCACCGCTCGTGCACTTCTCGGCCAGACGCTGGTCGCTCTGGCCCTGGGCGGTGTCCTGCGGCGCACCGTCGCCGCCACCGCCGAGCACGTCGCCGTTGCCGGTCAGGACGAGGATCACGGCGATGATCAGGCCGACGATGCCACCACCTCCGGCGATCACCGGGCCCCGCCCTCGGCCGCCTCCGCCACCGCCGCCGCCCATGCGCGAGGTGTCGAGCGAGGCGTTGTCGTTGATGCTCATGGGTGGTTCCTCCATGGGGCTCGGTCCGGGGGACCGGGACGGATGCGGTGACCCGAGGGTCTGCGACTTACACTAACCGGCGACCCACCGTTCGTACGTGCAGGAGAACCACCCGTGATCACAGCAAGCAGCATCGAGCTGCGGGCAGGCTCGCGGATCCTCTTGGATGGCGCGTCCTTCCGCATGGCGGCAGGAGACCGGGTCGGACTCGTGGGCCGCAACGGCGCCGGCAAGACGACCCTGACCAAGGTGCTCGCCGGCCAGGCGCAGGCCGCGTCGGGGGAGGTCACCTCCACCGGCGGCATCGGTTACCTGCCCCAGGACCCGCGCACCGGGGACCTGACCGTCACCGGTCGACAGCGGATCCTCTCTGCCCGTGGTCTGGACCGGATCGTCACCGATCTGCGCACCACCGAGAAGCGGATGGCCAGCGCCGACCCGGAGACCCTGGAGAAGGCGATGGGGCGCTTCGGTCGGCTGCAGGAGGAGTTCGACGCAGCCGGCGGGTACGCCGCGGAGTCCGAGGCCGCGAGCATCGCCTCGGCCCTCGGGATCGACGAGGCTCGCCTCGACCAGAGCCTCGAGACGCTCTCGGGTGGTCAGCGACGAAGGGTGGAGCTGGCCCGGATCCTCTTCTCCGGCAACGAGACCCTCCTGCTCGACGAGCCGACCAACCACCTCGATGCCGACTCGATCGGTTGGCTGCGCGAGCATCTGAAGAACTACAAGGGTGGGCTGATCATCATCAGCCACGACGTCGAGCTGCTCGAGGTCGTCGTCAACCGGGTCTTCCACCTCGACGCCAACCGGTGCGAGCTGGACATCTACAACATGGGCTGGAAGAACTACCTCCAGCAGCGCGAGACCGACGAGCGCCGCCGCAAGCGCGAGGTGCAAAATGCCACCAAGAAGGCGACCGTCCTGCTCGAGCAGGCCGACAAGATGCGCGCCAAGGCCACCAAGGCCACTGCGGCACAGCAGATGATCAAGCGCGCCGAGCGGATGCTCGCCGGCGTCGAGGGCGAACGCACCCAGGACCGCGTGGCCAAGCTGCGCTTCCCGGACCCGGCACCCTGCGGGCGGACCCCCCTTCGTGCCTCTGGCCTGTCCCGCTCCTACGGCAGCCTGGAGATCTTCACCGATGTCGACCTGGCCATCGACCGGGGGACCAAGGTCGTCGTCCTCGGGCTCAACGGCGCCGGCAAGACCACCCTGCTGCGGATGCTCGCGGGTGTGGACGCCCCGGACACCGGGCAGGTCGAGCCGGGCCACGGCCTCAAGCTCGGGTACTACGCCCAGGAGCACGAAAATCTCGACGTCGACCGCTCGGTGCTCGCCAACATGAAGTCGGCGGCCCCGGACCTCGGCGAGACCGAGGTCCGCAAGGTGCTCGGCTCCTTCCTCTTCAGCGGGGATGACGTCAACAAGCCGGCCGGGGTGCTCTCGGGTGGGGAGAAGACGCGGTTGTCGCTCGCACTGCTCGTCGTCTCCAGCGCCAACGTCCTGCTCCTCGACGAGCC
>JAKDKQ010000351.1 GCA_030453295.1 Janibacter sp. | reverse complement strand
TCGGCGACGAGTTCCTCATGTCGAGCCTCTTCACCGTGGCCGAGATCGAGCTGGCCACCCTCGGTCTGGCTCAGGCGAAGGGGGACCAGCTCGACGTCGTCGTCGGCGGTCTCGGGCTCGGCTGCACCGCGCGGGCGGCGCTGGAGGACAAGCGTGTCCGCTCGATGATCGTCGTCGATGCCATGCCGGAGGTCATCGACTGGCACGAGCGGGAGCTGCTCCCCGACGCTGCTGCCCTCGTGCGGGACCCGCGCACCCGCCTGCAGCTGGCCAACTTCTTCGAGCTCGCCGCATCCGACGCCGGCTTCGACCCCCAGGAGCCGGGGCGGACCTTCGACGCGGTGCTGCTGGACATCGACCACACGCCGCACCACCTGCTCCACCCGGACCACGCCCCCTTCTACACGGCTGACGGGCTGCGCCGGCTGAAGGGGCACCTGCGCACCGACGGCGTGTTCGCCCTGTGGTCCGACGACCCGCCGGACGCTCCCTTCGTGGAGCTGCTCGAGGAGGTCTTCGCCCAGGTCGAGGCGCACGTGGTGGACTTCGACAACTTCATCACGGGCGGGACCTCGAGCAACACCGTCTACGTCGCCCGCTGAACCCGCCGAAACGCTTCGCAGGAGGAGAACCGATGACCGCCCGTGCGGCCCTGATCGTCACCAACCCGACCGCGCGCAACGGCGCCGCCGAGGCGATGGCACCTGTCGCCGCCGAGATCCTGCGCTCCCACGGCTGGTCCGTCGACATCACGATGACGAGATCGGCGCAGCACGCGGTCGAGATCGCGGCAGCCGTCGGGCCGGACGACCGGGTGCTCGTCGCGCTCGGCGGCGACGGACTGCTGGCCCGGGTCGCCGAGGGGGCGCTGCGCTCCGGTGCGCTCGTCGCGCCGCTGCCCGGTGGCCGCGGCTGCGACTTCATCCGCGCGCTGGGCGGCTCGCTCGACCTGCGCGCGGGAGCTGCGGCACTCCCTTCGGCCACAGAGCGAAGGGTGGATGTCGGGTATGCGGGGGAGACCCCCTTCCTCGGGGTGGCCACGGTGGGGTACGAGTCGCGCGCCAACGGCCACGCCAACGAGGCGCCGGCCTGGCTGCCGGCCGGGCTCGTCTACGCCTACGGCAGCGCGCGGGCGTTGCTGGAGACCCGCTCGAGCGTCATCAGGATGACGACCGACGGGGTCGAGCGCAGCTTCGAGGGCTGGAGCGTGGCCATCGGCAACTCGGGGCGCTACGGCGCCGGGATGCAGGTGAATCCCGATGCACTCCTCGACGACGGGGTCCTGGACATCACGACCGTCGAGGGACTGTCGCGGTTGAGGTATCCGCTGCTGCTGCCGCGCTACTTCAAGGGCACGCACATCGATGGGGTCGACATCCGTGCCGCGCGCGGGGAGCGGATCGAGGTCGCTGCGCCCCACGGCCAGCCGGTCTACGCCGACGGCGACATCGTCGGGGAGACGCCGATGACCTTCACGGTCAGGCGTGAGGCGCTGCGCATCCTCGTCTGAGGCCGGTCAGCTCCGCCGGTAGGCGTCGCGACGGTGCTCGACGCGCTGGATGACGACCTCGCGTTGGGCCTCATTGATGCGGCAAAAGCACTCGCGGAGGCGTTCCCGCACCTCGAGGTGCGGGAACGCGACTGAGCGCGCCTCACCCGTAGTGGTATCGGCACGCCGCGATGCGGATCTCTTCGTCGACGATCTTGTACACGAGTCGGTGTTCGTCGGTGACGCGACGCGACCAGTAACCATGGGGATCGTGCTTGAGCGCCTCGGGTTTGCCGATGCCCTCGTTGCCATGACGGGCGATGTCGGCCAGCAGCACGTTGATGCGCTTCAGAACCTTGCGGTCCTGGCGTTGCCACCAGAGGTAGTCCTGCCAGGCGTTCTCGTCCCAGACGAGGAGCATGTCACTCGTCGTCGACGAGATCGTGAGCTTGGCCCCGACCCGCTTCGAGGCGCTCCACGGCGTCCAGCAGTCGGCGAGCGTTGGCGGGGGAGCGCATCAGATAGGCGGTTTCGCGCAAGGACTCGTAGTCGTCGAGGGAGACGACCACTACGGGGTCGTGCCCGGCGCGGGTGATGATGACTTCTTCGCGGTCGTTGACGACCCCATCGAGCATCTCCGCGTAGTTCGCGCGGGATTCGGTGTAACTCATGGTCTTCATCGGGACCTCCTGTACATAAAAGCGTACGTCAACATATCTTGCGGGACAAGAGGTGCGGCGCGCTGGAGCTGCCCGGCGTCGCTGCGACTGTCGCTCGGACGCGGCCGAGCCCGAGTCGACGGTGTGTCGTACTGCAGTCCACGGAAGCGACGAGGGGCAACCCTTGAAAACCCGGGGGTCGCCTCCCTTCGTCAGGCCGAACTGCAGTACGACACGCGGGCGGAGGCGGGCCAGCCGATCGCGCAGGACCCCCCTTCGTCCTCGGGGAATGAACCTCCACCGCCCACAGTTGAGCCAAGTGAACTCAACTTTTGAGCCTCGGATTTGCGCAATGTCAGATCAGGCTCCTAGGTTGAGCAGCAACAACTCAACTTCGTCGAGGTGACCGCCTCGACACCCGAACAAAGGAGCGCCCCATGGCCCGTGCCGTTGGCATCGACCTCGGAACCACCAACTC
>JAKDKQ010000350.1 GCA_030453295.1 Janibacter sp. | reverse complement strand
CCGAGGAAGTCGGCCAGCGTGCCGTTGCCGAAGGAGTGGTCGCCCAGGTACTGACGGATACCGGCGAGGAAGGCCTCGTCACCGATGAACTCGATGAGCTGGCGGATGACCGCGGCGCCCTTGGCGTAGGAGATGCCGTCGAAGTTGGCCAACGCCGACTTGGCGTCCGGCGCGGGCGACCCGGCGACGGGGTGGGTCGAGGGCGCCCGCTCGGCGCCATAGCCCCAGGACTTCCGCGACATCGTCGAGTCGACCCAGGCCTCGGTGTACTCCGTGGCCTCGACGAGACACCGGTGGGCCATGTACTCGGCGAAGGACTCGTTGAGCCACAGGTCGTCCCACCACTGCGGGCTGACGAGGTCGCCGAACCACATGTGCGCCATCTCGTGGCTGATCGTGTTGGCCCGGGTGAGCAGCTCGTCGCGGCCGACCGCCCCGCGGAAGAGGTAGGAGTCACGGATGACGACGCACCCGGGGTTCTCCATCGCACCGGCGTTGAACTCGGGGACGAAGACCTGGTCGTAGTCGTCGAAGGGGTAGCGGATCCCGAAGATCGAGTGGAAGTAGTCGAAGCTGCGCTTGGTCACCTCGAGCATCTCGGGCGCGTGCTCCTGCAGCTGGTCGACGATCGAGCGCCGGGCCCACATACCGAGCGTGATCCCGTCGTGCTCGTCGGTCACGGACACGTAGGGGCCAGCGCACAGCGCGACGAAGTAGGTCGAGAGCGGCTTGGTCTCAGCCAGGTGCCACACACCCCCGTCACCGACGGCGCCCGAGCCGTTGCCGATGACCTGCCAGTCGGCAGGCGCCTTGACGCTTACGGCGTACGAGGCCTTGACGTCTGGCTGGTCGATGCAGGCGAAGACCGCCGGTGCCGCATCGAGGAAGAGGTGGCTGAAGACATAGTCCTCACCGTCCGCCGGGTCCGTCGCGCGGTGCAGTCCCTCGCCGTCGTGGCTGTAGGCCATCGTCGCGTCGACCTCGACGACGTGCTCGCCGGCGGTCACGGACAGCGGCAACCTCCCTTCGGCCAGGAGAGCCACGTCGAGGTCGGTGCCGTCGAGGCTTGCTCGGTGCAGCTCGCTCGGCTTGATGTCGACGAAGGTGTCGCCGCCGGCGGTCGCGGTCAGGTGGATACGGGTCAGGGAGTGGAAGGTCTCGCGTCCGCGGTCGAGGTCGAGCTCGACATCCATCCGGGTCACGGACAGCAGGTCGGCGCGGGCAATGGCTTCGGCACGGGTGAGGGAGGACACAGCCGTCATCCTGCCACCGTCAGTCCGCTGGAGAGCGACGGGACTGGGCCGGTCGTGGCCCTAGACTGACTGGCTGCGACGAAGACGACGCGACGCGCAGGATGGAGGCGGCATGAGCACAGGACCGGGCGACCCGCCCGTGCGCCGACCCGGGCTGCTGGCCCTCCTGCTCGTGCGCGCCCGCGCCCAGCGGGTGGAGCCGATCACGCAACGACTCGTCGCCTCGATCTCTCGGGAGAACAACGCCTACGACGCCACCGGCGTCGTGCCCGACAAGGACCTCTGGCGGTCCTGCTACGACAATGTCGAGCGTGTGCTCGAGATGCTCGTGCTGTCCGTGCAGCCCGATGGGAGCCTGTCCGCGGTCGATGACCTCGACGTCCTCCTCGACGCGGCCCGTGCGACCGGCGGACGCCGCGCCGAGCAGGGGTTGCCGCTCGACGACGTCCTGCGTTCCTACCGGATCGGCGGCCGGCTCATCTGGGAAGACCTCGTCGCTCTGGCCGACCCCCCGCTCGACCCGGAGAGCTTCCTCAATCTCGGCGTCTGGTTGTGGTCCAGCGTCGACACGTCGTCCGCGGAGGTCGCCCGTGCCTATCGACACACCGAGCAACATTTGTTGCGCGCCGACACCCAGCGGATGGCGGCGTTGTGGGAGGGCCTGCTGAGTGGTCGGGCACGGGAGGAGGCCTTCGCGCAGGAGGCCTCACGATCGATGGATCTACCGGCCCACGCGCCCCTCCTGCTCGTGCTGCTGCGCCGCACGACTCCCGAGGACGCTGCTGATGCCCTGGTTGACGTCGTCGCGGAGCACCACCTCCTCACCGCCTGGCAGACCCGTGCCGATGGTGACGTCGTCGGCATCCTCGCCCTCCCCGACGAGGCCAGCCACCATCGGGTGGTCGCCGCGCTCGTGGACGAGGCAGAGAGCGCCGGACTGTGTGGCGGCGTGTCGGGGCGTTGCGGCGGGCTGGCCGAGGTGGACGAGGCCTTCGAACAGGCACGGATGGCGGCGACCGGTCTCGACCGTGGGACGGGCCTGCGCTCGCATGACGACCGGCTCGTCCAGGCCCTGCTCCTCAGCTCTCCCCACATCTCCCGGCAACTCGTCGACCACTGGCTCGGCCCCCTTCTCGCCCTGCCCGAGGCCGAGTGCGCGGAGCTGCTCGACACGCTCTACGCGTGGGTGGCCGCCGGCGGCTCGACGAGCCGTGCCGCGACAGCGATCCCCTGCCACCGCAACACAGTCCTCAACCGGCTGGTCCGGGTCTCGGCGATCACCCGGCAGCACCTGCTGGACGGGCCACCGCCAACAGGTCTGGCACTTGCGCTGCAGGCCTACGCGGCCGGCTTGAGCTGACCGACCCGACCGACACG
>JAKDKQ010000349.1 GCA_030453295.1 Janibacter sp. | reverse complement strand
GTGCGCATGACCTTAAGGAGATGCGGTTCACAGCAGGTGGTTAAGGTGCGCGCATGGACACCCCACGGCTGCGCTCGGCCCTCGACCAGGTTCCCGCCTACGTTGCTGGCAAGCCGCCGGTCCCTCGTGACGGCCTCACGGTCTACAAGGTCTCGTCCAACGAAAACCCGAACCCGCCGCTCCCTTCGGTCATCGAGGTCATCGAGCAGGCGGCCACCCAGGTCAACCGGTACCCCGACATGGGCGTCACCGGCCTGACCGACGCTCTCGCCGCGCACCTCGACGTGCCCCGCGAGCAGATCGCGACCGGCACCGGGTCCGTCGGCGTCCTCGCCCAGATCATCCAGTCGACCTGCGACCCGGGCGACGAGGTTGTCTACGCGTGGCGGTCCTTCGAGGCCTACCCGATCGTGGTCGCGATCGCCGGTGCGACGTCCGTGCAGGTGCCGCTCACCTCGGACCACCGCCACGACCTCGACGCGATGGCCGCAGCGATCACCGACCGCACCCGCGTCGTCCTCGTGTGCACCCCCAACAACCCGACCGGCCCGGCCGTCAAGCACGCCGAGCTCGAGGACTTCATCGCCCAGGTGCCGCGCGATGTCCTGATCGTCGTCGACGAGGCCTACCTGGAGTTCGTCGAGGGCGAAGGGGAGGTCGACGGGCTCTCCCTTCGCCGCCAGCACGACAACGTCATGCTGTTGCGCACCTTTTCCAAGGCATACGGCTTGGCCGGTCTGCGGGTGGGCTACGCGGTCGCACCCGAGCCGGTGGCCCAAGCGCTGCGCAAGACGGCGACCCCCTTCGGCGTCAACCTCATCGCACAGGCCGCGGCGATCGCCTCGCTCGAGGCCAAGGACGAGCTCGACGTGCGAGTCAAGGACATCGTCGCCGAGCGCGCCCGGGTCCTCGCGGGGCTGCGGGAGGCGGGCTGGGAGATGACCGACAGCCAGGCCAACTTCGTGTGGTTCCCGCTCGGCGAGCGCACGGCCGACTTCGTCGCGGCCTGCGCCGAGGCGGGCCTGTCCGTGCGGCCCTACGGCACGGACGGCGTGCGCGTCACCATCGGCGAGACCGAGGCAAACGACCGGCTCCTCGCCGTCGCGCGGGAGTTCGTGCGCGCCTGACCAGCGCTCGCTCAGATCGACTGCCATGCTGGGCGCATGACGAACTTCTTGATCCGTACCGGAGTCAACGCCGTCGCCCTGTGGGTGGCCGCATGGCTCATTGACGGCATCGTCCTGGCCGAGGACGACACGACCTTCGCCTCGAAGTTCGCCACCGTCCTCCTCGTGGCGCTGATCTTCGGCGTGGTCAACGCGATCGTGAAGCCGATCGCCAAGGTGCTCGCCTTCCCCGCGATCGTGCTGACGCTCGGGCTGTTCACCTTCGTCGTCAACGCCTTCCTCCTGCAGATCACCGAGTGGATCTCCGAGCCGCTCGGCCTGAGCTTCGCGATCACCGAGTTCTGGTGGGACGCCGTCATCGGCGCCCTGGTCATCACGATCGTCTCGATGGTCCTCAACTGGGTCCTGCCGGAGAAGGAGGACCTCGACCGCTGAGCTCGGCGCCTAAGACCACATCTCCCCAGGCCGTGCCCATCAGGCGGCCTTGCACTCGTAGGCCGTGGCGTTCACTCGCCGAAGAATCTCCTCTTCGTCCTCGAAGTGGGACCACGTGACCCTTTCGAACTCCCAGCCTTCAGCGCGTAGGTTGTTCTCCCGCACGATCTGGGCCGTCATGACATCGGGTGAGGTGTACTTGATGTCCCCGTCGAACTCGACGGCCAGCTTGATCTCTCGGACGGCGAAGTCGAGTCGGTAGTCATGTCCGGCGGCGCGGGCCCAGACCTGAGGTTCAAAGGTCCAGAGGCTGCGCCGCAGGACCGCCGCCGTCAGCGTCTCGCCGGGCGACTCATGGCGAGGCTCGAGGTGGGCGAGCACCTCCCTGGCCCGGGCCACCCCCTTCGCCCCTCGCGCGGACGTGAGGGCCTCCTCGATCTGTGCCCGAGTGCAGACCTCGTGACGAAGGGCGTGGTCGCCGGCCACCAGTGCCGCGAGGGGGTTGTTGGACAGCGCCGTTCCGACGATCGCCAGGGCGGCCGGGACCGCGGAGACTGCGACGCCCAGGTCGGGGATCTCGACCTCCACCGGCCGGATCGTCTCCATGTCCACCTCGCTGACGCGAACCCCCTTCGCGACCCGCCCGTGTGTCGACGGTTGCTTGGCGATCTCGACGACGCTCAGATCGGTCTTGGCCAACGGCAGCCCGTGGAGGAGGGCAGCCGTGTGCCGAGCGGCAACCGTCTGCGCGTCCTGGAGGCGCAGGGTCGCCACCGCTCGGAGGACGTGGGCTTCCTCGGCCCCGGCATCGACCCTGGAGGAGTACCACCCGCGAGCGACCCGCCACAGAAGTCCGCGACGCACGAGGACGGCGAGATCGCGGCGCGAGATGCCTCGGGCCTCGGCCTCGGCAGTGCTGAAGAGTGGCATGTCGCCGAGCTCGGAGAGGGCGACGCGAAGTTTGGGAGACATCGTCCGAGCCTGCCCTGTTGGCCCTGAAGGGTGGCGGAGATTTCCACAGGCGCCGGCTGACGCCTCGTCCACGACGCGCACGACCTTAAGGAGATGCGGC
>JAKDKQ010000348.1 GCA_030453295.1 Janibacter sp. | reverse complement strand
CTCTCCCCCGCCCCGGGCACCCCTGGGGGGGGGGGGCGAGCTACCCGGGCCCCCCGCCCCTTCGTTGATACTGGGAGAGAACCGCACCCGATCAAAGGATCACTGATGGCCAAGTTCAAGAACGCTGCCCTGATGCTCACCGCCGCCGAGGGCGCGCGCCAGTGGGCGAAGAACAACCCCGACAAGGCCAACGACTACGTCGAGAAGGCCACGTCCTTCATCGACCAGCGCACCAAGGGCAAGTACCACAAGCAGCTCGCCGGGCTGTCCCAGACGGTGAAGAAGAACCTCGCCGGACACCAGACCGTCCAGGGATCGACCGTCCACGGCGAGACCCCCGACGCACCCCGAACCTCGCAGAAGCCCTTCCCCGACCTGCGCGCCTGAGGCGCGGACACACCCGCTGACCCGTCAGACCTGGGTCGCCTCGAGGACCCGCAGCACGTTGCCGTGCGCGAGGGCCTCGAGGTCGGCGCGTGACCAGCCCCGCTCCCCCAGCGCGGCCAAGAGCTGCGGATAGCTCGCGACGTTCTCCAGCCCGACGGGTGTCTCGTCGACACCGTCGTAGTCGGCGCCGATGCCCACGTGCTCGATCCCCACGACCTCGCGCAGGTGCTCGAAGTGCGCCACGACGTGCTCGATCGTCGCGACCGGCTCCGGGACGACATCCGTGCGCCCCAAGGCCGCGTCGGCGCGGGCCTGGTTGACGAACTTCGGCACGACATTGGCCATGACGATGCCGCCGTTGCCCGGCACCCGCTCGAGGACATCGTCCGGGACATTGCGCGGGTGGTCGCAAATCGCGCGCGCACCGGAGTGGCTGAACATCACCGGGAGCCGGGACGCGTCGAGCGCGTGGTGCATCGTCTCGGCGCTGACATGGGAGAGATCGACGATGACGCCGAGGTCGTTCATCCGCGCCACGACCTCGCGACCGAAGTCCGTCAGCCCGCCGTGGACCCGCTCGTCGGTCGCCGAGTCCGCCCACGGCGTGTTGTCGTTGTGCGTCAGCGTCATGTAGCGCGCACCCCGGTCGGCGAAGTCGGCCAGGTGGTCCAGCGACCCGTTGATCGAGTGCCCGCCCTCCATCCCGATGAGGGCGGCGTGCCTCCCTTCGCCCCACGCGGCGTGGACGTCCGCAGCCGTGCGGGCCGCGACCATCTCGTCGTAGCGCTCGCAGAGCGCACCCACGAAGTCGATCTGCTCGTGGGTCGCCGCCACCGCGTGCTCACCCTCCATGGAGCAGGGCACCCAGACCGACCACAGCTGGGCGGCCAGTCCTCCGGCGCGCATGCGCGGCAGGTCGGTGTGCAGGTGCGGCTGCGGCTGGGCGATGTCGCACGCGTCCAGGTCGTAGCCGGCCACCTCGCGGTGGCGCCACGGCAGGTCGTTGTGGCCGTCGAGGACGCGGATCGGTTCGCTGCTCGTCGTCATCGCGCCAGTCAACCACCGACCGACCAGGCCGAAGGGGGTGTCCCCACCACACGTGGACGGCGGCCAGCTCCACACCTCCTGATGTGGGTGAACGGCACATTGCTGCCCACCGGGTGGAGCGCGAATGTGTGGGGCACCCCATGACACCGGCGTCATCGTGGCCGCCGGTGGGACATCAGGAGACAGACATGCGGTCAATGCGGTTGGTGCTCGGATCGGTCCTGCTCGGCGGAGCCCTCGTGGTCACGGGAGCGACGGCGTCGACCTCGGCGCCACCGGGTTCCGGGACCTCGGCGCCCGCCGGCAGCCTGACGCAGGTGAGCAGCTTCGGTCCCAACCCCGGCAACCTGACCATGCACGAGTACGTCCCGGCCGACCTGCCCGCCGGGGCCCCGACGGTGGTGGCGATGCACGGGTGCACCCAGTCGGCGCAGGCCTATCACGCAGGCTCCGGCTGGTCCGAGCTCGCCGACGAGTACGGCTTCGCGGTCGTCTACCCGCAGACCTCCTCGGCCAACAACGCGAGCTCGTGCTTCAACTTCTTCCAGTCCGGTGACACCACCCGCGGGCAGGGGGAGGTCGCCTCGATCGCCCAGATGGTCGAGCACGCCCGCTCCTCGCACGACCTGGGCAGTGACAACACCTTTGTCACCGGGCTGTCGGCCGGCGGCGGCATGACCTCGGCGATGCTCGCGACCTACCCCGACCTCTTCACCGGCGGGTCCGTCGTGGCCGGTCTGCCGTATCACTGCGCCACCTCCATGATCGATGCCTTCGGTTGCATGAACAACCCACCCAACAAGACACCGGACCAGTGGGGAGCCCTTGCGCGGCAGGGCTTCTCGGGCTACTCCGGCCCACGGCCGAAGGTCGCGATCTGGCACGGCACCGCTGACTCGACCGTGGTGCCCGCCAACGCCACCGAGCTCGTCGACCAGTTCACCGACGTCGCCGGAGTCAGCACCACGCCCACCGGCACGACAAGCCTGCCTGCGGGGACCACTCGGACGAGCTATGGCGACGACGCCGTCGTGCGCTACTCGGTCCAGGGCATGGGCCACGGCACCCCGGTTGATCCGGGGAGCGGTCCCGAGAAGTGCGGGCAGGCCGGTGCCTACCTGCTCGACACGATCTGCTCGGCCCGTCACGACGCAGCCTTCTTCGGTCTGAGCGACCCGGTGGACCCGAGCGATCCGCCCACGGACCC